>CAZHLB010001076.1:0-2043 GCA_964533005.1 uncultured Saprospiraceae bacterium | reverse complement strand
GGCTCACTGGGCACCGGCTTTCGCGGGTCCCCAAAAACTGATTTTTGGGGTGTACGCCTTGCGCAAAATTGTTTTTTGGCGACACTTTTCTCCCCCAAAAAAAAAGACGGCTACCGAGGAATTAACCTGGCAACCGCCTTCATTTAACCCCAAAAAACCAAATCTTAGCCGACCACCACGTGGGGGTGAAAAACCGCTTTTGCACGGTCGGCACGGGTCGGATGGTGTCTGTTCATCCATTGATACATCGCCTTCAGCTTCGATTTTCGCTTCAAAATGCCGAGGCGATTCACGTCGTATTGGAGCGTGTCTTTCTTGCGAAATAGATTCATGGTCATTGAGTTTTTGCGGTAGAACGGAAACGCCCATCCCGTGTTCAATGGGTCAATTTTTTTTTCCTTGCCCTTCAAGCCCGTTTTTTTTGTCGGCGGCAGGGGTCGCTGGCTGCCGGGTTTTGAAAAAACTTCGCAGGCGGAATCGCTCCCTGTCCAGCTTGGTTTCCAGCAACTCTTCCTTTTGATAAATGTCGTCGCTGAGCAGGTGACCAACAGGTTTCAAAAAGTCCACATTATCCATCATCACTTTCAAAATCGCCACGAATGGCAATGCCAGTATCATGCCTGCAATACCCCAAATTTGCCCACCGGCAAACAAGGCAATGATGGCTGCCAATGGGTTGATATTGACCGTGTTGCCGACAATATTCGGCGTGATAATATTGCCTTCCAGGAATTGAACGAAAGCAGAAATTCCAATCACCGCCCAGGGTTGCCAGGCATGGTCGCCCGTGGCAAGAGCATAAATGAAGGGTAAAAAACCGCCCAAAAACGAGCCGATGTAAGGAATAATAGCCATGAACCCGGCAAATGCGCCCCACAAGAGGGCGTGTTTTATGCCAATCATCCAAAAACCCAAACTCAATAATGTGGTCAAAACCAGCATCACCATGAGCAAACTGTACAGATAGTCTTGAACCACTTTTTGAATATTGCCAAGTAGCTCTTCCGCCGAATCCTTCTTTTGACTGGTGACTTGAACCAAGATAAACTTCTTGATTGCGGAGCGGTAAAGCAAAAAAAGAAGCGTATAAACCAACGTCAAAACGATGCCGGAAAGAATGGCAGAAGACGTGCTCAATCCTTTGCTAATGGAGAACATAGGGCTTTGAAGAATTTTCGAAGATTGTTCCCTTATCATCTGTTCTGTTTCTGCCCGAGTGTACCCAAACTGCTCATTTATCCAACTAAAAAGGGAAGTCAACCCTGCATTCAGCCGCTCGCCAATGGCAGGCATACTTTGAAATACTGCGGCAAATTGAGAGGAAAACAATGCAACTATTCCAACGATGGGGATAATAGCAATTAACAGCGTAACGAGAATTGCCGGAATGCGCCAGGGCACATATCGCTCAATAAACCAGGCAACTGGCATCAACATGAAAGCAAACAATGCCCCAAAGGCAAGCGGCACTAAAAGCGCCCTGCCTACGCTCAATAAATAAATGACAAGAAAAAGCAGGATAGCGAAGTGGGTCAGGCGTTGAAGGGACAAAGTGTTGTCTTGCATGGTTTTATCAACGTTGATGAAAATTAATGGGGTCTCATATTATCTGCTTCCTTGTGGACGAACCGCTCCTGCCGATTCGGCAGCGGTAGTGGTTTCATGCTCGAGGATTTTCACCTTGTCCATGAAAGATACCAAGTCCATATCCGCATATATTCCGAAGGAGGAAACAATTAAACCCTTAATTCCATCCTTGCACCGGACGGCAAATACGACCGACATATCGTCGGGATTGCTTTCGCCTTCAAAGCGGTGAAATTCCACGATAGACATGTCGCTGGGTTTGTAAATCTTGCCGGATTGGATGCACCGCATACCGTTTTTTTCCAGCTTAAAATCCTCCGTGAAGCCCATGTTTTCAAGGTCTCGGATGGCGTTTGTCTGGTTTGCATATCTATTGATTCTCATTGTTTGAGCATTTTGGGTTGCCTCAAAGGTGTCACCTGGAAATCGGCTGTTTTGAGGAAGAAAAATTTCATT
>CAZHLB010001075.1:0-2313 GCA_964533005.1 uncultured Saprospiraceae bacterium | reverse complement strand
TGCCATTCCATCAAAAATCATGTAATCATTTAATCTTCAATCATTTAATCAAAAACTACCCAGCCTCAAGCGCCCGCTTGAGATAGAAATAAGTCTCCACCTGCGACTGCAAAGCAATATCCGAATCATCCCGCCGGTAGCGGTTCGTCTGGTTGGCGTCGAATAGGCGTGCTTTCACGTTGTCCCGCAACTGCAATTCGATGATGTCTTTGATTTGCCGACGAAGGTGCTCGTCGTAGATGGGAAAAGCCGCCTCGACCCGGAAGCTCAGGTTTCGCACCATCCAATCGGCGCTCGACAGGTACATTTCTTCGTTGCCCAGGTTGTGAAAAATGAAGACCCTGGCGTGTTCCAGGTAGCGGTCAACGATACTGATGGCTTCGATGTTTTCGCTCATGCCTTGGACACCTGGCGCCAGCGAGCAAATTCCCCTGACAATCAATTTGATGCGCACACCTGCCTGGCTCGCCTCGTAGAGTTTCATCACCATTTTTTCATCCTGGATGCTGTTCACTTTGAGCAGGATTTCGGCAGGTTTGCCAGCTTTGGCGTGGCTGATTTCCCGGTCAATCAGGCTGTCTAATTTGACACGCATGCCGAATTGACCGACCAGCAGGTGCTCGAATTTGTGCTCCGGTCGGATGCCCGTTTCCAAAAAATTGAACAGCCTCGCCACCTCGCTGGTCAGGCGCTCGTCGGCGGTGAACAAGCCAAAATCGCCGTAAATCTTGGCAGTGCCTTCGTGAAAATTGCCGGTGCTGAGGTAGACGTAATTTTTCATGCCGCCCTCTTCTTCCCGCCTGACGAGTGCCATTTTTGAATGCACTTTCAAGCCGGGCAGGCTGTAGTGAACCTTCACGCCTGCCTGTTCGAGGCGCTCGCCCCACTCCAGATTAGCCTGCTCGTCGAAGCGGGCTTTGACTTCGATGAAAACAAAAACCTGCTTTCCTGCCTCCGCTGCGTCCATCAATGCCTGCATGATTCGGCTCTGCTGGGCGACCCGGTATTGCGTGATTTTGATGTGAGTGACTCGTGGGTCTTGGGCGGCATCTTCGAAAAATCGCACGACGGATTCGTAGCTATGATAAGGCGGCGCAACCAGGTGGTCACGCTGGCGGATGGGTTCGTAAAAGTCGTCTGCATTTTCCAGCGGGCGGTAGGATAAAGGAGGCAAGGGCTTGTTTTTCAAATGATTAAGCCCAAAATCGGGGAAGCGGAAGAAGTCGAAATTGTTGTGGTAGCGCCCCTCGACGAGCAGCTCATCGCTTTTCAGGTTGAACATTTCCACCAAAAATTGGAGCAGTTCCTTCGGCATTTCCCGGTCGTAAACGAAGCGGCTGGGGGGACCCACCTGGCGTTTGGTCAGGCTGGTTTTGATTTTCCCAATCAGGTCGCCGGTGAACTCGTCGTCAATGTAAAGTTCGGCGTCACGGGTGAGTTTGATGGAATAAGTATCGAGGATGTCGAAGCCGGGAAACATCAGCGATACGTTGTGGCGCACCACGTCGTCGAGCATGATGAGTTCCTTTCGACCATTGTTGGAAGGCAGTTGCACGAAGCGTTGCAGGTGGTCGCTGGGGATGTTGACGATGGCGTAGTGAGCGGTATTTTTTGGGTCTTCCTTATCCTTCATCAGCACCGTCAGGTAGAGCGAGGCATTGTTGAGGAAGGGTCGGATTTTGCCTTTCAGCAAAAGCACCGGCTGAACAAAAGGCAGCATGTAGTCGCTGAAAAACCGCTCGACAAAAAGGCGCTGGGGCTTTGTCAGGTCGAGCCTGCGTTTCAGAAAAATCTTGTGCTTGTTGAGTTCTTTGACGATTTGCTTTTCAAAAATGTGGCTGTATTCCTCCTGCTGTTTGTTGACGATTTTGAGGATTTGGCGGAGGACTTCCTTCGGGTCGAAGTCAAATTCCTGCCGGGTTTTTTTGCCCACCCGCAGCAGGTTGCGGTGGTTCGCCACCCGCACCCTGAAAAACTCGTCGAGGTTGCTGGAATAAATGGCGAGGAACTTCAACCGTTCCAGCAGCGGCACGGAGGGGTCTTTTGCTTCCTGCAATACCCGGTAGTTGAAGGACAGCCAGCTCAAATCCCGGTGGATGTAAGGGACTTTGTCTTTCGACATGGGCGGTAAAACGTTTTCTCGTTTGGTTCGAGCCATAGGAAATGCGTGAGAAGTGTGGGGTTGGTGTTTGTGCGCTAAAAATAGAGGGAAAAGATGGAGACCTCAAAATTGGCTACTTTTCTGCCTTCACGACATAATGCATGGGGTTCTAAATTTTCAGACAGTTCCTTCGAGCGGCGGGGTTTTGAAAC
>CAZHLB010001074.1:0-2318 GCA_964533005.1 uncultured Saprospiraceae bacterium | reverse complement strand
TCGGCTAAAAAAGTGTCAACTACTTTTTTGCTGCCGTGAAACATCCCAAAAAAATCTCCCAAAAATCGCCTCTCTCTAAATGGATTTATTGCAGCGTATTCCAGTTTTCCACCCGCACTTGGTATTTCTTTTCGTTTGACTTCCAGAGACTTACGTCAAAATTTGCCTCTAATTCTTGCTCGAAATCCGGCTCGAGTAAATTGGGGAAAAAATTAATCCCGGTCAGTTTTTCCACCTCGTCGATGGAGGTTGCGAATGATTCGATGCGCTCCTCGCTCAACGCATTCGGAATGATGAAGGCAATTGCTTTTTCTCCTTTCAAATCGAGCAGCACTTTGAAAAAGGCAGGCGGCACGGCAACCTGATTTTCGCCTAACCAAAACTTAACCGGCTGGTCAAAAACGCTACCGCTCACGACGTACAGGTGACCCGCTTTTTTTGCCCAATCCCTTGTCAATTCTTCCAGTTCCCGCCAGATGCCTTTGTTGAAAGCAGGGTCTTGCGGGGCGATGTTGCTCAGGAAAAAAGTTTCGGACATGGCTTCGTTAGAGAATGCCATGTCTGCTGCCGGGACGAGGTGCCCCCGGTCGAAGCGGGTGTTTTTGTAGTCGTCGGGGGTAGCGCTGCCGGATTCGACTTTTGGGTCGGGTCGGAAATTGTTGCTTCGCTCGACCCAGGTTTCGTTGAGGCGCTCCGCCGTCAATTCGTAGGCGACCCATTCGGGGACTTCGTATTTATCCAGGTAGGAAAGCGCATAAAATTGATGCCGGACGACTTCGCCGGTCGTGGAGGTGGGCAGGTAAAAAATGCTGTCTTCGCCAGTTTGTTCCAAGTTCGCAACGTCTTCTTTTACAGGTTCTTCCGGCGGCGGCGGTGAGCCTGAAAATTTTTGAAACAAAAAATACAAGCCGCCCAAAATCGCTGCGAAAATGCCCACTTTGGCGATTGTGCCGCTGCTTTCCGAGCGGCTTTTGCGCTGGTGACTTCTTCTGAATTGTGCCATGTTGGTCAAGCTTTAAAATGAAAGACCTGTCAGCACTCGAAGTGCTGACAGGTCTGGATGCGAGGTAAAGATATGAACCAGCTTTCCGATACCGATAGCCATCGGTATGAAACTGTCGGAAAGCTTGGCTCGGAATCAAACCGAGGCAGCGTACTGCTGCTCGTAATATTTTTTGTAAGCCCCGGAAGTCACGTGCTCCAGCCATTCTTCATTTTCCAAGTACCATTTCGCCGTCATTCGCAAGCCTTCTTCCGGTTGGATGGAAGGCTGCCAGCCCAACTCATTTTTCAGTTTGGTAGCATCTATGGCATAGCGGCGGTCGTGCCCGGGGCGGTCTTTGACATAGGTGATGAGCTGGCGGGAAGCGCCTGCCGGCCGCCCAAGCAAGTCGTCCATGACGTCGCAAAGGGTTTGCACGAGTTGGATATTTTGGCGCTCGTTGTTGCCGCCGATGTTGTAGGTCTCGCCGGTTTTGCCTTCGTGGAAAATCAAATCAATGGCGTCGGCATGGTCTTTCACCCAAAGCCAATCACGTGTGTATTTGCCATCGCCGTAAATTGGCAGCGGTTTTTGGTTCTTTATGTTGTTGATAACCAGTGGGATGAGCTTCTCCGGAAATTGGTTGGGCCCATAATTATTGGAGCAATTCGAGACCACCACCGGCAATTTGTAGGTGTGCCAATACGCCCGCACGAGATGGTCGCTGCTGGCTTTCGAAGCAGAATAAGGCGAGCGTGGGTCATACGGAGTCGTCTCCACGAAAAAACCTTCCTCGCCCAGCGAGCCATAAACTTCGTCGGTGGAGATGTGGTAAAAACGCTTGCCCGCCAGGTCTTTCCAGACAGTTTTTGCGGCATGGAGCAAGTTCACCGTGCCGAGGATGTTGGCTTCGATAAATTCCAGCGGGTTCGTGATTGACCTGTCCACGTGCGATTCCGCCGCCAGGTGGATGACGCCGTCGAAGTTGAAATCTTCAAAAAGAGATTCGAGGAACGCCGGGTCGGTGATGTCGCCCTTGACGAAAGTGTAGTTGGGCATGCCCTCCACATCCGCCAAATTTTCCAGGTTGCCAGCGTAAGTCAACTTGTCGAGGTTGACGATGCGATAATTCGGATATTTTTCAAGGAACAGCCGAATCACGTGCGAGCCGATGAAGCCTGCGCCGCCGGTGATAAGAATGGTTTTGTCAAAATTCATGAAAGTCAAAGTCGAGCTAAAAACAGGCGCTTCATGTGGTTTCTAATTTTGATTAAATGATTGATGATTACATGATTACATGATTGTTGATGGAATGGAAGATGGTCGGATGTGCGAT
>CAZHLB010001073.1:0-2325 GCA_964533005.1 uncultured Saprospiraceae bacterium | reverse complement strand
CCCCCTCACATAAAATCTACCCCGGGTGTTTGTTTTTTTTTTTTGTGTTTGTGGCCCCCAAAAAAACAAATAAATAACCACCACTCACCAATCACCAAATCATTCGAGCCATGGCATTCAACTTTGGAAACATCGAAAAAGAAGGCAGGGAATTCCTGAAAAAAGCCACCGCCAACATGGGCACTGCTTACGATGAAGGCATCACCGGCAGGGTCGTCACGGCAGTTTTTCACACGCTGCGAGACCAACTCAGCCCGGAAGAAAACCTTCACCTGGTTTCGCAATTGCCCTTGATACTCAAGGCAGTGTACGTAGACGGCTGGAAAATCAAGCCCAAAGACCGCATCCGCTACATGAATCAATTTTTGGATGACGTCAGAGCGCACCTTTGGGAAACGGACGCCTACGACCTGGGCGACAACCAGACTGCGAGGAAGCGGGTGACGGGCGTTTTTGCCACCATGCGGCAATACGTTTCTGACGGCGAGT
The DNA here is from genome assembly GCA_964533005.1 of uncultured Saprospiraceae bacterium. Classification (GTDB taxonomy): domain Bacteria; phylum Bacteroidota; class Bacteroidia; order Chitinophagales; family Saprospiraceae; genus UBA6168. The sequence goes on along the minus strand of CAZHLB010001073.1, from coordinate 1,836 downwards.
GGCGGCACGTGGCAGCGCAAGTGCCGGAGGAATTGAAATCTTTCATCATGGAAGGCGAACTGCACGAAATTCCCAGCGAAGGAAGCCAGCAGCCAGCGCAATCCCCAAGCTATGCAGCGGTAAAACGAGCGGCGAAAAAGGCGGTAACTACAAAGTCCTCAGAAGCGAAGGCAAAAATTGGGAAGACAACCGCAGCGAAGAGTAAGAAACGAGCTGAAGCTTAAAGATTGGTTTTTGTTGACCGGTAGCACAGCCTTCAGGCTGTTTCGGTGTCCGCCGTTTACGGCGGGGAAGTTTCACAGCATCCTCCGCCGTGAACGGCGGACACCAAAACAGCCTGAAGGCTGTGCTACCTGTCAAGCAAAACCAACAGGAGCAAAAGATTTTTCAATTTTAAAAGCCATGAAACACTTCAGCATTTTCCCCGCCATGCTGCTTGCCTTCTGCCTGCAAGCGCAGCACCCGGAGCATGGGCATCACGGGCAAACCAAGCCCGATACCACAAAGCAGAAAATGGAGCATTCCAAAATGCCAAAACACAAAATGGAGCACTCAAAAATGGAGCATCACGAAATGATGCCCAGCGCATTTTCCTTGTCCCTGCCGATGAGCAGAAACGGTTCCGGCACGGGTTGGCAGCCTGACTCGACGCCCATGTTTGGCAACATGAAACACCTCGGCGAGTGGATGTTCATGTGGCACGGCAACCTGTTCCTGCGCTACACTTCGCAAAATCTCAACAACGATGGCAAGCGTGGCGACAGCCGCCAGCTCGACGCCCCGAATTGGTGGATGTTCATGTTTCAGCGACCCGTCGGCAGCAACGGGCAATTTTCAGCCAGCACTATGTTCTCCCTCGACCGGCTGACGATGGGCGGCAATGGCTACCCGCTGCTTTTGCAAAGCGGCGAAACCTGGCAGGGCAAACCGCTGATTGACCGGCAGCACCCGCACGAGCTTTTTTCAGGTATTTCCATCGGTTACACACACCAACTGAGCGAGCGGGTGGACGTGTTCGCCTACCTGGGTTATCCTGGCGAACCTGCCTTGGGCCCCATTGCTTTCATGCACCGGACGAGCGCCATGAGCAATCCCGATGCGCCGCTGGGGCATCATTGGCAGGACGCAACACACATCATTTTTGGGGTGGGAACGCTCGGTTTTCGCTTCAGCATCCTGAAATTGGAAGGCTCCATTTTCACCGGCAGGGAGCCAGACGAGAACCGCTACGACTTCGACAAGCCATTGTTCGACAGCTACAGTTATCGCCTGAGCGTGAATCCTTCCCCGGCGCTCGCCCTGCAATTTTCACAAGGTTTTTTGAACGAACCCGAAGCGCTACACCCCGGCGAGGACGTGACCCGGACGACCGCCTCGGTTTTGCATAGCCTGAATTGGAACGGGGAAAGCGGGCTTTTCACTTCCTTGATTTATGGTCTGAATGCGAGTGACCACGCTGACGAGCATTCGGTTTTGCTGGAAAGCCACCTGATGCTGGGGCGAACTGATTTGTACGGCAGGTATGAATTCATTCAAAAATCGGCGGAGGAGTTGGCGCTGGAAGAATTTGAAGAAGAGAAATTTAACCTGCATGGCTTGACGGCGGGGGCGGCATGGCGATTGGCTTCTTTCAGCAAGCTGAACCTGCACCTCGGCGGGCAAGCGACAGTGAATCGGACGCCGGAAAAATTGGAAGGATTGTATGGTTCGATGCCGGTTTCAGGGCAGGTTTATTTGCGGGGTCAGTCCGCAAAAATTGTAGGAACTACAGTCTGGCTTCTTTTTGATTAAATGATTGATGATTACATGATTACATGATTTTTGATGGAATGGCAG
>CAZHLB010001072.1:0-2332 GCA_964533005.1 uncultured Saprospiraceae bacterium | reverse complement strand
GTCGGCAACCGTTTTCCACCTGTCAGCTTTTTGCCCAATCGCCTGTAAAATTAGAACAGGAAATGCACCGCTCTGACAAGAAATCAACCGCCTCGGTTACTGATGTGGAAAAAACGCCCCCCTGCTTTTACCTGCCCCTTTCCGGCTTTGCCTTTCTTTGCGCTGAAAAATTCAACCTCGTTTTTTGACAAAAAGTGAAAATGGAAATTACTGCAAGTATCTCACCGGCGGCTGAAGTCGCCCAAAAATCAGCCAACAACATTCGCATCCTCGCCGCCGCAATGGTTGAAAAAGCCAAATCCGGTCACCCTGGTGGACCTATGGGCGGAGCTGATTTCATCCACATTCTCTACACTGAATTTCTCAATTACGACCCAAACGACATGACCTGGCGGTTGCGTGACAGGTTTTACCTCGACGCAGGGCACATGTCTGCGATGCTGTATTCCGTGCAGCATCTTTTGGGCAATATTTCGCTCGACGAAATCAAAAATTTCCGGCAGTGGGGCAGCCCGACGCCCGGTCACCCGGAACTCGACGTGGCTCGTGGCATCGAAAACACCTCGGGGCCCCTGGGTTTGGGTCACACTTTCGGCATCGGTTCGGCGATTGCAGAGCGGTTCATGGTCGCCCGGTTTGGCGAGGAGGTGGCGCACAACACCTTTATTTATATCTCCGACGGCGGCGTGCAGGAAGAAATTTCGCAAGGCGCAGGCAGGATTGCCGGTCACCTGGGTTTGGGCAAAGTGGTCATGTTTTACGACGCAAATGACATCCAGCTTTCTACCGAAGTGGACGCTGTGACCAGCGAAAACACTGCTCAGAAATACGAGGCATGGGGCTGGCACGTGCTCACCATTCCCGGCAACGACCACGACGCCATTCGCCATGCGCTTCGTGCGGGCATCGCTGAAACGGAGCGCCCGACGCTCATCATCGGAAAAACAACTATCGGCAAGGGCGTGATTGGCAAAGACGGCTTGCCCTACGAAGGCGAGGTCGAACTGCACGGCAAGCCGCTCGGCGAGAGCGCAGCCAGTTTTGAAAAAACCATCGAGCATCTCGGCGGCGACCCGGCGCAACCGTTTGCCGTGTTTCCGGAGGTGAAAAAAATGTACGGCGCAGTGCTTGAGAAAAAAGCGCAGGCGGCGCAGCACAGGCGGAAACGTTTCCAAAAATGGGCTTCCGCAAACCAGGAACAGGCGACGCAGTGGGATGATTTTATCGCTGGAAAACTGCCTGATTTGGATTGGAGCAAGGTTGCCAAAAAGCCGAACAACGCCACCCGCAATGCCTCCGGCGAGGTGTTGAGTTTCCTGGCGGAAAGGGTGAAAAACATGATTGTCGCCAGCGCAGACCTGAGCAACAGCGACAAAACCGAGAATTTTCTGAAAAAAACGAAGGCTTTTGCGCCGGGCGATTTTTCCGGCGCATTTCTCCACGTCGGAGTTTCTGAATTGACGATGGCTGCCCTGGCGACGGGCATGGCTTTGCACGGCGGCGTGATTCCTGTCTGCGCTACATTTTTCGCTTTTTCGGATTACATGAAACCTGCCATCCGGGTGTGTGCGCTGATGGAACAGCCGGTGAAATTCCTTTGGACGCACGACGCATTCCGGGTCGGCGAGGATGGGCCCACGCACCAGCCGGTGGAACACGAGGCGCAACTTCGCTTGCTCGAGCAATTGAAAAATCACGCTGGCAATCCTGCATTTCTTGCCCTCCGACCGGCAGACTCCGATGAAACGGTCGCTTGCTGGCAGATGGCTTTGGAAAACAACCACTCCCCTTCTGGCTTGATTTTGACCCGCCAAAACGTGAATGACCTCCCCGCCGCCAAGCCCGGGTCATCACGTTTCGAGGAAGCACAAGGCGCAAAAAAAGGAGCCTACGTGGTGCAGGATTGCGAAGGAAAACCGGACGTGATTTTGCTGGCAAACGGCTCGGAAGTCGCCACTTTGGTGGAAGGAGCGGCAAAATTGCAGGCAGAAAAAGGCTTGAAAATACGCATCGTTTCCGCCCCGTCGGAAGGCGTTTTCAGGCTGCAAACGCCTGAATATCAAGCCGCTGTTTTGCCGGAAGGCGTTCCGGTTTTTGGCTTGACGGCTGGTTTGCCTTCGACTTTGCGAGGCATGGTGGGCGCTCACGGAAAAATCTGGGGGCTGGAGCATTTCGGCTTTTCAGCGCCGTACAAAGTGCTGGACGAGAAGTTTGGGTTTACGGCTGAGAATGTATTTCGGCAGGTGGCAGCTTTTCTCAGGCTTCATTAATTCATTAGACTTTGGACACTTTTGAGACGCGAGGAGGATGGGAACGCGGATGACGCGGATTG
>CAZHLB010001071.1:0-2335 GCA_964533005.1 uncultured Saprospiraceae bacterium | reverse complement strand
TGGTTGATCTATGACCCGCTGGCCCTCCATCGAAGAACTCATCGCGGGCTCGCTGTCGCTGGATGCGGGCGACCGCAAGCTGAGCATGGTCATCCTGCATCACACGTGGCGGCCCGATCACAAGTCGTGGGGGGGGGCCTACACCCGCCCAACCCACAAAATCACCAAATCACTTCTTCCGGTGCGTGACAAAAACCACCAAATCCCGCAGCGCCTGCCTCGCCGCCGACGCCGGGAACGTGTCCAAAATATCAAATGCCTTCTGGCTGTATTGCTGCATGATTTTCCCGGCATATTCCAGCCCGCCGCTCTGCTGCACGAATGAAATCACCTCCCGCACCTTTTCCGGCTTGGTGTTGTGATTTTTGATGAGATGAATGATGCGGTTTTTGTCGCTTTTCGAGGCGTGGTCGAGGGCATAAATCAGCGGCAGGGTCAGCTTTTTCTCTTGAATATCAATGCCAAGCGGCTTGCCCACGTCGTCCGTACCGAAGTCGAAAAGGTCGTCTTTGATTTGAAAAGCGATGCCGATGTTTTCCCCGAATTGGCGCATCCGCTCGATGACGTCTTCGTCATTTTTGCAAGTGGAAGCAGCGCCTGCGCTGCAAGCGGCGGCGATGAGCGAGGCTGTTTTTTGGCGGATGACTTCGTAATAAATTTCCTCTTTGATGTCGAGGCGGCGGGCTTTTTCGAGTTGGAGCAATTCGCCTTCGCTCATGGCTTTGACCGATTCGGAAAGGATTTCGAGCAGGCGGAACTCCTTGTTTTTCAACGCCAAAAGCAACCCTTGCGCCAGCAAATAATCGCCGACCAGCACCGCCACTTTGTTTTTCCAAAGCGCATTGATGGAAAAAAATCCCCGCCGCTCGAGGGAGTCGTCCACCACGTCGTCGTGAACGAGGCTGGCAGTGTGCAGCAGTTCCACCAGCGACGCCGCCACGAAGCTGGACGGGTTGATTTCGCCGCAAACTTTGGCGCTCAAAAACACGAACATCGGGCGCACCTGCTTGCCTTTGCGCCGGACGATGTAGTACATAATCCTGTCCAGCAGCGGCACGTGGCTGCGCATGGCTTCCCGAAAATGCCGCTCGAATTCTTCAAGCTCCGCTTCGATGGGCTGTTTTATCGTGTCAATGCTGCTGGGCATTCGTTGACGTTTGGTGATTTGGTGATTTGGTGATTTGGTGGTGGGACATTGGACATTGGTCGTGCAACGTCTAATGTCCCACCACCAAATCTCCAAATCACCAAATCGCCAAGTTTCTTAGAATTGGCGGCAAAAATAGAAAAGCAATCAAGGGTGGCTGGCGTCAGATTTTGCGTCGGAAGACGTCTTCGAGTGCTGGTTGCAATTCTGGAAACTGAAACTGAAAACCCGCTTGTCGAACCTTTTCCGAAGAAACTTTTGAGCCGCCCAGCACCGCATCCGCCATTTCACCCAGCGCCAACCGAAGCGCAAAGGCAGGCGCTGGCAGCACGAGTGCAGGCTTTTTCAACGCTTTTTTGATGGCTAAAACGAAGTCCTTGTTTCGTTCCGGCTGCGGAGCAACGGCATTGTAAATGCCTGCAAACCGCTCGTTTTCAATCGCTTCGATGAACATCCGGCAAAGGTCTTCGATGTGAATCCACGAGTACCACTGCCTGCCATTTCCAAAATATGTACCCACGAAAAATTTGAAAGACAGGAGCATTTCCTTCAGCGCACCGCCTTGCGTGGACAGGACGACCCCGATGCGAAATGCCACCGTGCGGACGCCTGTCGCTTCGACTTGGCGGATGGAATTTTCCCAAGCCTGCACCGATTCTGACAGAAAACCTTTCTTGCCCGGCGGGTCATTTTCCCGCAGCCATTCCTCGCCCCGGTTGCCGTAGTATCCGATGGCGGAGGCGGAGAGGTAGGCTTTCAATGGCGAAGTTTTTTTTGCCAGGCTGTTTTTGAGCAAAAGTGCGCTCTGTACCCGGCTGTCAATGATGAGTTTTTTGCGACTTTCCGTCCAACGTTTTTCAGCAATGCCAGCCCCGGCGAGGTTGATGATGAAGTCCGCTTTTTGAACGGCTTCTTCGTCCACGATGCCTTTTTCCACGTCCCAGCTGTAGGCTGGAAATTCAGCGTTCGGGTTTTTGCGGCGGCTCAGGTGGAGGACTTGGTAGCCTTGTTCTTGAAGCATCCGGCTCAGGCGGGAGCCAATCAAGCCGGTGCCGCCTGCAATCAACACGGTACTTTTATAATTTTGATTGGTCATGTGGCGAAAAGCTGACAGGTGCATCTCGGTTCGGCTTCCAGAGCGGCGGGGTTTTGAGACCCCGCATTTTCGTAATGAAAATGCGGGGTCTC
>CAZHLB010001070.1:0-2336 GCA_964533005.1 uncultured Saprospiraceae bacterium | reverse complement strand
GTTGCAGTTCCTCTCCGAGGATGACAAAAGCGACTCGGCCAGACGTGCTTGGGACGCAGTGGTTCGCCTTCGGCGAATGACAAAAGGGGCTAAAAACATCGTATCCCAAAGCGTCCTTTCTGCGAAGGGGCATAGTTAAGCAGTTCGACGCTTTGAGCCGGGCTTTTACTTCGGCACATTGTTCGGATTCAACAAGTCGTAAAACTGGTCGAGCTTCGGCATGATGATAATCCGGGTGCGGCGGTTGGTTTGGCGACCGTCCGGTGTGTCGTTGCTGGCGAGGATGTTCCATTCGCCACGACCGGCAGCGACGAGACGGTTCGGGTCAACTTTGTGCGTCACCTGCAAGGCTCGCACCACCGAAGTTGCCCGTTTCACGCTCAAATCCCAGTTATCGTCAATGCAGTTCGTTTTGATGGGCACGTTGTCGGTGTAACCTTCCACCATCACTTGCAAGTCGGGGCGGGAAGCGACGATTTGGGCAATCTTGCCCAGCACTTCATTCGCCTTCGGGGTGATGACGTATTTCCCGCTTTGGAAAAGCATCTTATCCGAGAGGTTGATGAAGACGACGGTTTTGTCAATTTTTATCTCCACGTCCTTGTCTTCGATGCCGTCCCGAAGCACCGTTTTCAGGTTAGCCGACAAGGCAAGATTGATGGAGTCGGCTTTGGATTTAGCGGCTTGCAAAAGGTGGATGTACTTTTCTTTTTGCTCCAATTGCCGCAGGGTTTCCTTGATGTTTTCGTTGGCGGATTGCGAGAGGACGGTCAGGTCCCCGACCTGGTTGAGTTGCTTGTCTCGCTGCGCTTTGCAGTCATCGAGTTGGGCACGGAGGTCTGCGAGTTGGTCTTGGCGGGTCTGCCCGGTGTTTTGGGCGTCCCGCAATTCCTGCTGGCAGGTGGAGAGGCGAGCCATGTAGTCGTTGAGGCTGACGCCGCATTTGCCGAGGTCTTCATTGGCTTTTGCCAAATCAGACTCCAAAGCCCTGAATTTCTTTTTGCTGACACAGGAGGGCATTGCCAGACCTGCGATGAGGAGGAAAAGAAGAAGCTTGAGTTTCATGATTGGAATGGTTTGGTTGAAAAAATAGAGGTAGCCCGACGGCATCTCTTGAGCTTAGTAGAACTATAAAGAAAAAGGCGGGAGCATGTTCTACCTAACCAAACCATTCTAAATTTTGGTTGAGGAGGTTTAGAGAGGTTTAGGAGGTTTAGTTGTGGCACTTTTTGATTGAAAAAGTGCCACAACTAAACCTCCTAACCCTCTCTAAACCTCTCTAACCCTCATTTATCACTTCGGCGCATTAGCCGGATTGAGCAAATCATAAAACTGGTCGAGCTTCGGCAAAATGATAATCCGGGTGCGGCGATTGGTGGAGCGACCTTCGGGCGTCTCGTTGCCGGCGAGCGTGTTCCATTCGCCACGACCGGCGGCGATGAGGCGGTTCGGGTCAATTTTGTGGGTCACCTGCAAGGCTCGCACCACCGAGGTCGCCCGTTTCACGCTCAAATCCCAGTTGTCGTCGAGGCAAGCAGTTTTGATGGGCACGTTGTCTGTGTAGCCTTCCACCATCACCTCCAAATCGGGGCGGGAAGCGACGATTTGGGAAATCTTTCCAAGCACCTCATTCGCCTGCGTGTTGATTTTCGAGCTGCCGGTCTGGAAAAGCATCTTGTCGCTCAGGTTGATGAAGACCACCGTTTTGTCCACTTTCACCTCCACGTCTTCGTCTTCGATGCCGTCTTTTAGCACCTGTTTCAGGTTGATTGCCAGCGCCAGGTTGATGGAATCGGCTTTGCTTTTGGCGGCTTGCAACAGGTGGATGTACTTGTCTTTTTTCTCCAACTGGCTCAAGGTCTGCTTGATGTTTTCGTTGGCGGATTGCGACAGCACGGTCAGGTCGCCGACCTGGCTGAGTTGTTTGTCCCGTTGTTTTTTACAGTCATCGAGTTGGGCACGCAGGTCGGTGACTTGGTCTTGTTTGACCTGGGTTGAGTTTTGCGCATCCCGCAAGTCTTGCTGGCAGGAGGAAAGCCGTTTCATGTAATCGTTGATGCTGACGCCGAGCTTGGAGATTTCCTTGTTGGCGTTGTCCAACTCCGTCTGTTTTGCCTGTAAAACTTTTTTGCTGACGCAGGACGGCGTTGCCAAACCTGCGAGGGCGAGGAAAAGAAGAATGTTTAGTCGCATGAGTAAAGTGATTTGAATTTGAGTGTATGACCCAGGCAGGATTTTGCCTGAGAAGTGGCATAATACGGGAAAATGGGTGGGAAGTTTTGGGATGCTTCACCAACACACACTTTTTTCAACACATAGTCACATGAGTTCACATA
>CAZHLB010001069.1:0-2337 GCA_964533005.1 uncultured Saprospiraceae bacterium | reverse complement strand
TATGTGAACTCATGTGACTATGTGTTGAAAAAAGTGTGTGTTGGTGAAGCATCCCGAAGTTTTCTTTTGGAAGCATTCAATCGGCTCAAAAACATTGACCAAAACCACCGCAAATAACGACGTTGTTATCGCTTGAAAAAACCTCCAGCCTCGTGCAACCCCACCGCCTTCCTTTGCACTAACCTTTTCAAAAAAATTCCAGCACCCTTGCCCAGCCATTCCGAAGAAATAAAGCTCATCGAGCAATGCCTGCGGGGCGACGATCAAGCCCAGGCAACGCTTTACCACCGGCACAAAGCCGCCCTGTTCGGCGTCTGCCTGCGCTACGCTGCCGACCGGGAGGAGGCAAAAGATTGGCTGCAAGATGCTTTCGTCCACATTTTCAACGACTTGCATCAATTCAAACCTGTCGCTCCAGTCGGCGCATGGATGCGAAAAGTAACAGTCAACACTGCGCTGATGTACCTGCGCAAGCGGCGAAACCTGTTCTCGCAAACCCCGGTGGAGTCGCTCCCCGATCTGCCCGACGAGGATGAAAACGAGCCGCTGCACGATGAGGATTTGGCAAAAACGCTGCTCCAACTCGTGCAGCGCCTGCCCGACGGTTACCGCACGGTTTTCAACCTGCACGTGCTGGAAGGCTATTCGCACCCGGAAATCGCAGCGATGCTGGGCATCGGTGAAGGCACTTCAAAATCGCAGCTTTCGAGGGCGAAGGCAATGCTGCGGCGAATGCTGGAAAATAAGTTAACCACCTGAATTTCAAGGGCTGATAGTGACCGGGTGACTTCAAGTCACCCGGTCACTTTGCCCCGATATCAATGAGCAACGAACAAAATAACGATAGCCTGGACGAGCTTTTCCGCCGTCACCTTGCCGGTCACGAAGAAGACCCGCCGGACGAGGTTTGGCAAGCCATCCGCCCACGGTTGAAGCAAAAAAACAGGCAAAAAGGCGGCTGGCTGGTTGGGCTGTTGCTGCTCGCCGGGCTTGGCGCAGGCTTGGTTTTTTGGGAAAACGGGCAGGAGCGGCGCTTGCAGAAATTGGAGGAGCAACTGGCAGAGCGAACCGTTTTGATGGAAAATTCAGCCGAAACGAAAGCGCCAGGCGAGCAAAAACCTTCGCTTGAAACACCGCTTTCAAACGAAGCGGAGACGAGTCAAATCATTGATAATCAAACCGCAAGACAAAAGGAAGCAAGTCGGTTTTTTACTAAAAAAACAACCCAACCGACCGACGATGACTCTGCCGGTAGCACACCGTTCACGGTGTCCTGGGTTCCGCCGTTTACGGCGGAGTGGGCTGCCTCCGCCGTAAACGGCGGCCCCCAAGACACCGTGAACGGGGTGCTACCGGGGCTGCCAAGCCTCGAAACACTGCCTGGTCGAGGCATTTTTTGGGTGGAACGGAAAAGCCCCGCTCGTCCCCAACTTCATCTCGAAGCCGCCGCGCCGCCCAAATTCCGCCCAGCTTTCGAGGTTTATTTCAACCCCGCATTTACCTTCTCTTTCAATCACTTAGCAAAAACGAGCCATGAAATCACACCCGATTTGGGCTACCGCTGGAATGCTGGCGTCCTCGTCGAATTGGCTGCCACCAAGCGTTGGTCGCTGCTCACAGGCTTGGACTACGGCATCCTTGCGCCCATCGCCTACGACGAAAAAGTCTTCACTTGGAACAATGAAACGGCAGTCACTTTGTCCGACGGCAGCATCGTGAACCAGGTGTCCTTCGATGCTTTCACGGCGCTGGGCAAGAGCTTCGTCAACGTGCAGGTGAAAAAAAATGCAGACAACGTCGAGACGGGCGAGACCTACCTCGTGCGAGCCGTCATGCAGCCGAAAGTGGAGTTGCTGACCGTGCCTTTGGTCGTGAAATTTCACCTGAGCCGGGGTCGCTTCTTTTCCTTTTTGAAAGCGGGAACCGGCAGTGCCTACCTCCGCTCCAAGCAGGTTAAATTGCTAAAAACCAGCGTACTGCACGCTGAACGTTGGTCGGTGACGGAGGCAAGCACGGGCGAAGAATTGCTCGAATTGCAGCAGTTTTTCCTGCAAGGCAGCCTCGGTTTTGGCGCAGGCTACCGCTTCGGCAGGCACTTTTCGCTGTTGGCAGAACCCACCTGGTCATTCTCATTTTCGCCGCTCAACCAACGCTACGGGCAAGACATTCGACCGGCGGCGCTGGGTCTGCAGGTGGCGGGAAGGGTTGATTTTTAGAATCGAGCCTAAAGCTGACAGGTGGAAAACGGGTTCTTGGAGGGAAAAAAATGAAATTTTTGGGATGTTTCATTGCTCGCTTTACACCCACCAGATAGTAATGGGAACGCGGATGACGCGG
>CAZHLB010001068.1:0-2337 GCA_964533005.1 uncultured Saprospiraceae bacterium | reverse complement strand
CTGCTATAATTTAACTGTGGAAACAAGGCTCGACTATCAATTTTTAGCAGAGTTCACCCCCCCTTGAGGGGGGGCAGGGGGGGTGACTGCGCTCGACAACCAACCACAACACGCCCCAATTTCTACCTTTTAAAAATCTTCACCGGCGTCCCCACCGAGCCTTCTTCACTTTTCCAATTCAAAAAATAGAACCCCTGCGGCAGCCCTTCGAGCGAAAAAACCGCTGCTTCCGCCCCCGGCTCGGTGGCTTGCGAGCGCAATTGCCGACCCGTCAAATCCGCCAGCAAAAGCTGCCCGCCGACCTGCGGCGCATTGGTTTTTTCAGCAAAATTTACCTGCAAAAAATCGCCCGCCGGGTTCGGAAAAACCAGCAATGGCGCAGGTTTTTCGCTTTCCACCGAGCCGCTCGCCAGGCAAGGGTCGTCCTGGCAAATGGTCTTTTTGAAAAAATCCGCCACTCCAGCGATGATGAGTTCTTGGTGAGGCGCCATGTCGTGCGTACCGCTGGGAATGGTGTGCAACGAAGTGCAAAGCCCCAAGCTTTCCGCCTGTTGCTGAATCACGTGCGAGCCGTAAAGTTTTGGGCACGGCACGAGGTCGAGAAAACAAGCCGAGTCGTACGCAACCGTCTCATCCGCAGTGCCATGCACCATGAAAACAGGCGTTTTGTCGTAGTCGTCCATCAAGTTCAAATCCATGACCGCACCGGCAAGCGAGGCTGCCGCCCGAATGCCGGAAGTGTGCGACTGCCAGCCACCCGTTCCTTCCAAATCGCCCAAATCGGGGCAATTCGGGCAGCCGAACCATTCGCCGCAACTGGGCAGGTAGTCGCACTCGACGGGTCGTTCTTCCGGGTCGTTGGTGAAAACCATATTCAGTGCCGTGACCGCTCCTGCGCTGTAGCCCGTCACCATAATATTAGTAGTGTCAATGCCGAGACTGTCGGCATGTGCTTTGAAGTAGCGCACGGCGCACCGGGCATCCTGCAAAGCCCTTGCGCCCGCCCGGATGAGGTTCGTCCGACTGAGCGACAACAGGTTCATACTCAGGCGGTAACTGATGGTCGCCGCCACGTAGCCACGCCGTGCGAAGGCATCGCACAAGCCTGCCATGTCGGATTTGTTGCCGTAGGCAAAAGCGCCTCCGTGAATGAAAATCACGAGCGGGCGGGGCGCTATTGCATTTTCGCAAGGCTGATAAACATCCATAAACAACGGCAACTGCGGCGCACATCCGGTGGACACGTCGGGGAAGCCGTAGTCTTGTTTGCCGACGCCGTATTGGATGTCTTTCACCGTAGTGATGCAGTCATGAATAGGCGTGAGGGAGACGAGGTCGCAGGCGTCTTGTGAAAGAAGGCTTGCGAATAAAAGGTAGCTGAAAACGAAAGTGGAAAGTGATTTTTTCATGCAAAAAAGGTTTCTGGCAAAAGTAATTCTCAGATTGACGATTGATGATTACATGATTGCTGATTGTTGATGGAATGGCAAATGTTCAAATGGGCGATGTCCTGCGACATCGCCCATTTGAACATCTGCCATTCCATCAACAATCAACAATCATGTAATCATCAATCGTCAATCAAAAAAGAGATTAGATGAATCGCTTGTCCTTCGCCGTGCGAATGGCATCCTCCCTCGAATGCACGTCGAGCTTGTCGTAGATGTTTTTGATGTGCGTCTTCACCGTTTCCACGTCAATGAAAAGTTCCTGGGCAATTTTTGTGCGGCTTTTGCCTTCGGAGATGCGCTCCAGGATTTCGGTTTCCCGCTTGGTGAGCGGCGAGGCAGCGGTGTTTTTGTGAAAAGAGCGGATGACCAGTTTCGCCACGTTGGCACTGAGCGGTGCGCCACCTTCCATCACTTCCTCGATGGCAGCGATGATTTTTCGGGCGGAACTGCTTTTGGTCAGGTAGCCCGAAGCGCCAAGGGACAAGGCTCGGAAGACGTTTTCCTCGTCGTCGTAAACCGTCAAAAGCAGGACGTGAGCAGCTTTGACGAGGGCTTTAATTTTTGGCAAAGCCTCCAAACCGCTCATGCCAGGCAGTTGGATGTCTAACAAAATCACGTCGGGAAGGTCGGCGGCGAGGTGTGGCAGGGCATCTTCGGCGCTGGCGTAAGTTGCCCGCACGTAGTAGCCAGGCTCGTTGCTGATGAGGTAGGCAAACCCTTCCCGGATGGTTTTGTCGTCTTCGATAAGTACGACGGAGATGGGAAGGCGCTCGTTGTTTTGGAATTTCATGCTGGCAAGGTAAAAAGTGTCGCCAAAAAACCTGTTTGGGGTTTTGGCCATAGCCAAACAGGGGGTTTGGGGCCCGTTTTTATGTAATACGCAAAA
>CAZHLB010001067.1:0-2339 GCA_964533005.1 uncultured Saprospiraceae bacterium | reverse complement strand
GAAGATGACAAAAGCGACTTGGAGACGCAGGGAGCCAGACGTGCTAAACAGTTACCGAACTACTTACAATTCCACCAGAAACCCCATCGTGTCAACGCCATCCGCATAATCTTCCAGCCCCGGCTCCTGCGTTTTTCCAAATCCAACCGTCGAGCCGCTCCATTCGAAATCCCTCGCCACGAGGCATTGAATTTCCTCCTGCCGCTCCTCCAACCGGCTTTTCAAGCTGCCCGCATCCTCGTAAAATTCGTAGTTCAGCATCGCTATCCTCGAAGCAATGGCTTGGTTTTCAGTCAAAAGAATGCAGTCATTGTTCAGGTGCGGCGTCCGGTTGAGCATCAGAATGGAGAGGTTGTAGTCGTAGTTGTTTTTGTACTTGTTGTGCAAAATCACCTCGTTGTATTCGTGCAAGGCTTCGAGCAAGGGCTGAAAATCATAGCCTTTCGGAACGTAAATTTTGGACACGTTGCGGCAGCCCAAGCCAAAATATTGAAACACGTCGTTGCCGAGCGCCAGTAATTCGGCGGTCGTTTCCGAGCCGTCGAGGATGGCGACGGCGTTGCGGTTGCGGCGGATGACATTGGGCTTTTTGCCAAAATAGGCTTCAAAATAGCGAGCGGAATTGTTGCTCCCGGTGGCGATGACGGCGTCGAAATCCTTCAAAAATTCCACGATTTCAAAAAAGGCGGCGCTCGCCGGGTTGATTTTTTCCAGCAATTTCAGCAGGTAAGGCAACAGGAATTTGTCTTTGTCGGAGAGCTTGATTTTTGCCCGGTGACCGGCGGCGAAGACACAAAGCACGTCGTGAAAACCTACGAGCGGCAGGTTTCCAGCCATGACCAAACCCACGTTTTTCAGGGGCGGCTCGTCGGCGACGGGGTATTTTTTGAGCCAGTTTTCCAACTTGTCATTCTGTAAGAATCTGGTGGCAATGGCTTTCACCGCCCGTTCCTGGTTTTCGAGGGTGAGCCAGGGATTGTTGAAATGGGTGCGGTGCATAATGGCTTGGAGGTAGTCGTCTTTTGATTGGAGGTGCTCGCCGATGAGGGCGAGGGCGGTGATTCTTTCTTTTAAATTCATGGGGCAAAAAAAGGCAAATCTTAAAAAAATGCAGGAGTCAACAACATCTCTGATTTATGCAATCTCAAAAGTCAAGTTTTAATTTTGCATAAAATACAACGATGATTGCTCGTCAACTTACTCTGGTTATTCTCGAAATTTACTCACCATACCGATCGAGTTCGACCGGAATCCCATCTCTCTGCGTAAATCAGGACATTATTTTTTGACCGTTACAAAGGCGTCCGAAATTACTTTTACCACCTGGTATTAAGTTAATTCGGACGTCCCTCTAAGTTGAAAATCAATTCATCATGTTCAAAATAATACTGTTCCTGGCAACTTTTGCCGCTCTCTTAAACGCTTGCAAAAACAAGCCTTCCACCGCTGGCAGCAATGCTGAAAACATCGCATCGGCGGCATCTCCCGACACCGTCCAAATGGATGGAACGAACGCTCCCGCTGGCTCGCAAACTACCGCCCAATACAACGATGCCGTCGAAAAACTGAAATCCCAAGCCATCCAAGAGACCGACTACTACGGCAGGGTGCAAGCCTCCATCGTGCCGTTGCAAGAAGAATTGACAAGGGCGCAAGGCAAAATTCCAAGCCTCGGCAAAGTCACCGTCAGTGTGGACGAGCATTTTAACTTGTTGATTAAGAATGAGAAAGGAAAAGATGTGCTGGAAACGAAGGCGCCGCTGAAAGATTTGGACACTGCCAACGGCGGCATGGAATTGATTCCCGACAATGCGCCCGGCACTTTCCCCGGCGTCCGCCTGCGCACCATTCCGGGCAGACCGGAAATCCAATTTTTCAAAAACGGCAAGCTGGAAAAAACGGAAGCTTTCTTTGAAATCTACCTCCCGACCCGCCCCAACATCGAGCGAATCGTGCCCGTGATGGTGCAGACCATCAATATTGTCAAGGAGATGAACTGACCTCCATTTACGGTTGATAAGGGTTGATAAAGGTTGATGAGGGTTGATTTTTTACGTTGTGAAAATCAACCCTCATCAACCTTTATCAACCCTTATCAACTCAAACCACTTTGTCAGCGCAAGAGCTGCTCGCAAAAGCATCCGGCTTCGCTTTGAAAACGAAGCCCATGCTCAGGATGTAGCCCATCGCTTCCTTCAGCGCCGTGTTCGACTGGAACGCCGGGTCGGTATTGATGTCGGCATGGACTTCCAATTCCACGTTGTATTTGTCGAGCAAGTTGCAAAGCCCGTAGGCGACTTCGACCGACTTCGCCACTTCCAAAATCATGCGCTCCTTCA
>CAZHLB010001066.1:1272-2351 GCA_964533005.1 uncultured Saprospiraceae bacterium | reverse complement strand
GGCTGGAAGATGGGGTTGCGGCATTGCTACAAACATCGCCGCCCCTCCGGGGCTAATTAACTGGCTGATTTTCAAGCTACTATTCTGTGGGTAATCAACAGGGTTGCAGCCCTGCCGACGTTTTCTCAGGCAAAACTCCTTGCCACCTGCCGCTGCATCCCCAAGCCTTCGATGCCCAACTCCACCACGTCGCCAGCTTTCAAATACCAAGGCGGCTGCTGCCCAAGCCCAACGCCTGGCGGCGTCCCCGTCGTAATCACGTCTCCTGGCAGCAGCGACATGAACTGGCTGACGTAACTGACCAGGGTTGGAATGCCAAAAACGAGGTCTGAAGTCGAGGAGTTTTGCATCGTTAAGCCGTTGACTTTCAGCCACAAGCGCAGGTTGTGCGGGTCTGCTATTTCATCTGTCGTTGCGAGCCAGGGCCCCAGCGGTGCAAAGGTGTCGCAGCTTTTTCCCTTCACCCATTGACCGCTCCGCTCCAACTGAAAAGCCCGCTCGCTGTAATCGTTGTGCAGGCAGTAGCCCGCCACGTAATCCATTGCTTCATCCACATTGACGTAGCTCGCCCGTTTGCCAATTACCACCGCCAGTTCGACTTCCCAATCCGTTTTTTCAGCCCCTTTCGGAATAATCAAATTATCGAATGGGCCGCAAATAGCAGTGGTGGATTTGAAAAAAATGACTGGCTCTTTTGGCAGTTCCATGCCGCTTTCGGCGGCGTGGCTGGCATAGTTCAAGCCAATGCAAATGAGCTTCGAAGGTCGGGCGAGAGGCGATGCCCATCTGGATTTTGCAGGCACTACGGGGCAAGCTGTTTCATGTTTTTTTAGCCAGCGACCGAGTCGTTCCAAGCCGTTTTTTTCAAAAAAATCTTCGTTGAAATCTTCGCCAAAGACGCTGACGTCTAAGCGTTTACCTGCGGAATTGAGGATGCCGGGTTTTTCTTTTCCGGGCTTGCCGAAGCGGATGAGTCTCATAAAATTTTTGAATTAGGATGTGCAGGATATGCAAGGATATTTGGGATTGGGACGGGCGGCGGCCAGACGGGGCGGGCGGGGCCAAGCCAAAAATACTGG
>CAZHLB010001066.1:0-1262 GCA_964533005.1 uncultured Saprospiraceae bacterium | reverse complement strand
CCCGCCAGCCGCCTTGGGGCGTCGCCCGACCCAATCCCAAATATCCTTGCATATCCTGCACATCCTAATTCAATTTAAAAATGCGCTCCATCAACACCCATTTTTCCCCCTCCTTCGCCCACGGCAGCGGCTGCTGAAATTGCCACATCAACGCCTCCCAAGCCTGCACCGCAGGGTCGGCAGCGTCGGTGGCAGCCTTTTTTTCAAAGGAAAAATCGTCGCTCACTTCCATTGTCATGAACAGGCGATTGCCGGTGCGCCAGATTTCCAGGTCGAGGATTCCAGCGGCTCGGATGCTTTCGAGGATTGCCTGCGGAACGCCGCCGGGTGCGTGCCAGCGTTCATATTCGGCGATGAGGGCAGGGTCATCTTTTAAATCGAGGGCAAGACAGTAGCGCATTAATTGATGATTGTTGATTGATGGGAATTTAGAGCGTGTAAAACTCGGCGACTACGGGCTTCACCATTTCCACCCATTTTTGGTAGCCGCTCGAATTCATGTGCAACTTGTCTTCGAGAAACTGCGCCGGGTCAGGCTCACCGGCTGGCAAAAGCAGCGATTTTTGAATATCGAGGAAGCGAAAATTGGGGCGGCTTTCGACGAATTGCGACACCATTGAATTGACTTGTTGGAACTGCTTCCACAAATGCCATCGGGAAGGCGAAGGCTTGAGCGAGATGAAAACGAACTTCGTGTTGGGCAACCGTTGCTCGATTTTACCAGCCAGCTTTTTGAAGTTTTGAAACACCACGACCGGCTGCGTCTCTTGCGCCACGTCATTCTCGCCGCAATAA
Organism: uncultured Saprospiraceae bacterium; assembly: GCA_964533005.1. Lineage (GTDB taxonomy): Bacteria > Bacteroidota > Bacteroidia > Chitinophagales > Saprospiraceae > UBA6168. The sequence goes on along the minus strand of CAZHLB010001066.1, from coordinate 467 downwards.
AAAACGATGACTTTCGGCTCGTACTTGAACAGGATGCGCTCGGCATAATAATTCACCTCCGGAATGGTCGAGCCGCCGAAGCCCCGGTTGAGAACGGGTAGCGGAGCGAAGTCATTTTCAAGGGTTTGCCACATCCGAATGCTGGAGCTACCGATGAACAGAATGCCTTGTTTTTCAGGCATTTTTTCTTTGTCCATCGCCTCGAATGCCTGGATTTCATGCTCGAAACGGTCGAGGTGTTTTTCGTCGCCGCCTCTGGGAAACATACTTCCCTGGGTGGTTTTGACGGAACTGTCTTTGCAGGCGGCGAGCGCCAGAATTGAAATAAAAACGAGGTAAAATATTTTCATGGCAGAATGATTTTGGCAATTGTTGCCGCTTGAATTAGTGCAGCGGGTTCTAAATTTTCAGACAGTTCCTTCGAGCGGCGGGGTTTTGAAACCCCGCATTTTCGTAGAGAAAATGCG
>CAZHLB010001065.1:0-2353 GCA_964533005.1 uncultured Saprospiraceae bacterium | reverse complement strand
CGTCATGGTCACTATCCTGATTCGCGCTCGGGCTCGAAGGGAATCGAAGCCGAAGGAGTGGAGATCGGCGTTTACGGCGGACGGCAGTTCCTCTTCGTCGGCTCCGAGCGTGGAGACTTTGTGGCCGTCTATCGGCTCGACGACGAGCAGCGAGCAGTTGCGCACCTGGCAGCGGTGTTCGTCAACAATTTCTCCAACCACCTTTTTGCCATCGGGAAAGAAATTCTGGCAGCGAAAAATTTGCCCTTCGACCTGTTGCTTCCGCTCATCCGGGAGACCGTCGCCAAGCTGGAAACAAGCGAACCCGAAACCATGCAAACGGGCCCCGCCATTCGTGGCGACGAGGCGACCATTCAGCGGCATCTTGAATTGTTGAAATCCAACGCAACATTTCGAGAGGTTTATCGAATGCTTACTTGCAGCATTCAAGCTTTTGCAGATTAACAGACATGGAAAAAAAGGCAGGTCAATTATCCTATCGCAGAAATTGGCAGTGGCTCTGGTTTTTTGATTTGGCAACCATTGCAGTTCTCTGCTTCTTCCTTTGGAAAAGCTCATGGGGAAAAAATGATGTTTTTCCAGTTCAAGCTGCGCTTTTCATGGTAGGCTATGGAATGGTCAGAACTGCTTGGTTGCTCGCCTTTCTTGTAATTTACATTTTCAAAAAGAATTGGCGTTTCGTCGCAATCACACTCATTCATGGCGGTGCATGGTTCACTACATTTTATGGCTCATCGTTGATGGTTGCAGTGTTTGGAGCATCGGTTGGCGGACACTGAAATGCACGCTTCTTCATTAATCCTGCAAATATTCCCGGTGCGTTTCCACGTAATTCAAAAGCAATTCTTTCAGGCTGGTGAGATAATCCATGAGCTTTTCCATCGGGATGGCAGGCAAGTCATCGTTGGGAATGGTGAGTGGGTTTTCCTCCAAAAACTGGTAGAGTTCGGGGAAATCCGTTTCGATTTCCGCCGTCAGTGCAGTGATTTCTTCGGTTAATGCATTGAAATCTTTCATGGCGCATGGGTGAGTTTAAATCTGAAACCCGGCAAGTTTGACCGGCAAATTTCAAGGCGAAGGTAGCCGGATTTTGGTGACTGGTGATGGGTGACTGGTGATGGGGCAGCCCAATCACCAGTCACCCATCACCAGTCACCACTCACCAATCACCAACAAAATTTTTTTCCTCAGATATTTCCCCCCTGTTTACTTTCACCTACAAGTTTACTTATCTTGGTCAGCGTAATACCGGAGTGCGGTTTTGACCACTTCTTGAAAGTTGCCAAATCTGTAGTTTCGTCCCAGCGTGATGGAAAACTATTTACGACAATTGCTTTCCGACATAGCCGACAGTATCGAACAGTCGCCGCCGCCAACGGACTATGATTGGTTGCCTCATTTCCCCGATGAGGACGACGAGGAGGAATACGACAGCTCGAAATATTCCCGCATCAGCGACCTGATTGGCATCCTGCCCGAAGCTTTCCCGCCTGAAAAAATGCTGAATGACGCTCAATTTGCACGCCTGTTTCCTGCGCTGGAAAAATTGTTGCACGCCTGGAAATTTCGTTGGGAAATGCCGCTCTACCTGCCTGAACGGAAGCAATATTCAGCTTTGGTGAAGGCAATCGGTGGCGATGCTGTTCAGCATAGTTACGAGTGGGGAGGCATCATTCCGATTTGTCAATACGATGCGGGTTGCGCATGCCCTTTCGCTCCTGAAGACAGCTATTGTTTTTGCAAATTCCTCGACGAAAGCGCCAGGGCGAACATCACTGCCTGGGAAGAAAACGTGCGGGCGATGGGGCTTGACCCCTACCGGGAATTGACGCCGGAAGAGGAGCGGGAAATCGAAGAGTCCATGAAATTATACCGCCTGCAAAAACGCTACGGCGACGACTGGAAAAGATATTACCATTACGAATTCCCGATGGAAGATGATTTTGCCACCGGCAACGATGGCTGGATGGCGCCGGTGGATGACTATTTTGACGACGACGAAGATGAGGTGGAGAATGAATATTTCCCGGAACGGGAGTTCAGAAGCTTCGACTTTTTCGCTCCCAGCGACGACCTTTTTTATCCTACCGACGAAGTGAATGCTTCCTCCTACCTCTCCGATTTTTCTTATGCTTCGGAAACCGAGGAGCCTGATTTTACCTCCTATTTTGAGGAGGAAGATGACGAGGATGGTTTTGATTTGCCTTTCTGAAAGCCTTTCCTTTCTGTTTTTTCTTTCCTTTCAAGACCTACTTTTGCCCGCTTTTTTGAGAACCCAGGTCAAAACTGGCAGGTCGTTTTTGGCTCATGTGGCGTCTGCGTGAAACACCTGTCTGCAAGTCTGCAAGTCGCT
>CAZHLB010001064.1:0-2355 GCA_964533005.1 uncultured Saprospiraceae bacterium | reverse complement strand
AGCGACTTGCAGACGTGCAGACTTGCCCAAAACAGGCGGTTATTCTGTGGGTAATCAACAGGGTTTGGAACCTCGCCGACGTTTGCCTTTTCAAGTTGAATAGTCTTGTCGCCCCAGCCTTCCGAGTTGAAGCCGGTTTCATAATTGTAGGCGGGAATATGCTCAAAAGACTTGCCCGTTTTTTTGAAATATGCTTGCTCAGGCAAAGAAAGCAGCGGCTCAAATTCAAGGTCTTTCGGCATTTTTTCAGGATGCGCTAACACTTGCTCAAAGGCAGTTTTCCCGTTGGCGACAACGCAGCAGCGTGTGTAGAGAAAGCCATCCGCTGAAAAATAATTGCCACTGCCGTAGGCATTTTCGCCAATGTGCCGGGCGAATTTTTCTCCATCCAGCCGGTGTAGTTTTTCAGAAAGCAAGTCGTGAAAACGGGCAATTTCTTTTTCGGAAAAACGGCTCAGGGCAGCAACAGCGGGCTTCAAAACTGCCTCGTCGTCGCCTGTTTTTGACCAATCGAGCAGGGATATGATTTTCCAAAATTCCTCGTCGTTCATTTCCGGTTCGGGCTTTTCGGCTGGCGCTTTCGGGCGCACCCGCACCTCCACCTCCATCTCTCCATCGAGGTATTGCTGGCGCAATTGCTGGAAAAACAACGCCGTGAGGTCTTTTAATTTTAAGCGGTGGACGGTCATGGCTGAATTTTTTAGCTGCAAGCAAAAGTATCATTTTCTCACAAGGCTTGCCGAATGAAAGCCTCGAACCGGCTCACCCGCAAAGCATCGTTCGGGTCGAACAAAAAAGGCTTCACGTCCTCCGCCAGCGCCGCCATGTCCAACTGCTGACAAGTTTCCAACAGTTTGGTTTTCAAGGCTTCAGCATCGGCAATGCCCGTTTTTTGCGCCAGGTAAGCATAGTTCGGAGCGGTTTTTCCGAAGAGAAAAACGGCGTCGTAAAAATCCCGCCCCTTCGCCCGGTTGCGGTTGAAAATGGCGTAACACTTTTGCGCCAGCAGTAAATCAAGCGGTGTCACGGCAATTTCTAAGAACAAGTCGAAGCGATTGAGCAGGTAGCTTTCGGGCGAATAATCGAACTGCTGCGGCTGCATATCTACCTGAATAAGAATGCTTTCCTCGACGTGACCGGAAAGCCCCGCCTGAAAAAGCAAGCCCGGAAAACGAATCGAGCAACGCCATGCGCCTTTCATCACATTCTTAATCGTCACCTCGTAGCCTTCCTCTTCCAAGCCAGTTTTGACCTGACGGGTCGCCTCGTCAAAATCTGCCTCTTTCAAGCCCCTGTTGTCGAAATCGAGGTCTTCCGAAAAGCGCCGGTTGCCATGCACGAGGCTTAGGCAAGTGCCGCCCAGAAAGCAAAGCCTCGCCGCCGTTTCCGGCTGCCGGAACAGCAGCGAGAGGATTTTGCACTGCAAATATTCCCGCAGTAAAAACCGCCGGAAGGGTCGCAGCGAAGGCGGGTAGGAGTTGACAATGGCTTGAAAATCAATCATGTTGGTTGATGTATTTGAGCAGTTTGCCCATTCTTTTTTCGAGGCTTTTGTTCCCGAAAAGGGCGAGAAATGCCTTCGTTTTTTCCGGGTCGAGCAAGGTTTTTAATGAGTCGGCATCAATGCGCCAGGCTTCGAAATCGTCGAAGCTGTTCATTTCCCGGTGAAAATAGAGGTAGTCGAGCACGGCTTTTTCCGGCGTGGCGATTTTGAAACGGCGGTTGCCCGTTTGCGCCAGCGAATAGCCAAAATGCAGCGAAGGAGCATGACTCCGGTAAAAAAAATGACCGACCGGCGTCTGAAAATCCTGCGTTTTGCGAGTGCTGACAGAGGTGATGGCAAAGACGCCTTCGGGAATCAAGCCATAAAAATTGAGGGCGCTTTCCAGCGAAATGTAGGACGGGGCATAGATGCTGTTGGCAATCAGGAATAATTCTTCTTCCGTCAACGGCTGTTCGACGAGCCTGTACCAACGGTTGACAATGCGCTGCACGGCAGCTTTGTCTTGCCACTCGACCAGCCGCCGGGTGTCGAAAGCAGGCTCTTTTTTGCGGATGTCGTCGAGGGAAAAAACGTGGAAGGGCGCCATTTCCCGCTCGAAGGTGCGGAGGTTCATTTTTTCTTATTTTTTGTCAAAAATGACAATTTTTGGGAAAAAATGGATAAAGAATTTGCGATTGGGAAAACTCCGGTAATTGCCGACCGCCAAATCGCCCTCGACGTTTTCTGAAAATCCCGCCTTTCTCAATCTCGCCTATCTTCGCCGCCTCATTTTTTAGCCTCCTCCTGCTGCCTCGTACCTGCCGCCTTTGTCATCTTGGAAAGACCCGTCGTTGCAACGTGCGTGTTGCAAC
>CAZHLB010001063.1:0-2357 GCA_964533005.1 uncultured Saprospiraceae bacterium | reverse complement strand
GGTGTCAAAACCCCGCCGCTCGAAGGAACTGTCTGAAAATTTAAAACTCAATACACTATGAACTATAAATGATGAAGCCCCGGCGAGACAACTTGCCGGGGCTTCATCATTTATAGTTCATAGTTCAACCAAAGTATCTCATCATGTAGGAAATGATACTATCCACATTTTCCCGTGCGTACATCGCCATCGCCTTGTCGGCGAGCACAGCGTCATCAGGCGAGTTGTAGAGATTCATGGTGGTGATAAAAATGACGTTGGAAACGAGCGAAATGAACATCAGCCTGCGCTCTGAGTAAGGAATTTCATACTTGCGGAAATGCGTGTTCAGGTAGCGGCAAATGCAAATTGCCATGAGGCGGACGTTGTCGGCTTGCTCCTTTTCGGAAGGGATGTTGGCGACAATGAACGAATTGTAGTATTGCTTGAGACAGCGATGAGCGAGTTTCAATGCGAGGTTGTAGCGCCCGCTTGCGATGGCGCCGTCAATTCTGCCGAGGGCTTTGTTGAGTTTTTCAGAATCCCAGAAAGTTGCCATGTCAAAAGGATTTCAATTTTGGCCAGGTTGAATTTTAGCTGAAACGAATTTCAGGGTGAAAAAGCGGCATTGCGTTTTGCTGGTTTCGCAAGTTTTTTTGCGAAGGAAGGGAGAACAAAAGTAAGTTTTGCCGTGCATTGATTTTGAAAAGTTTCCCTGCCTGGGTATTTCCTCCAAATGATTGTAACGCAAGGCTATTGCTGCCCGTCCAAACCGGCAAATCATCATCGGCAGGTTGCTTGCGGAAGGCATGAGTCTAACGTCGGCAGGGTTTGAAACCCTGCCGACGTTGAATTCCAAGCCAACAAAGCCTCCTGCCTCAACAAATAAATTAACGACATGGAAAATTTAGTGCCCTTGTTCGCCATCACTGGCACCTTCACCTCCATCACGGTCATCGCCTACTTGTACATCACCTCTCGCCACAAAATCCGCATGGCGCTCATCCAGCATGGGCAGCGGGCGGAAATTTTTAAGGAAAACAGCGAGGCAAACAGCGCCTTGAAATGGGGAATGGTGGCAGTGGGTTTGGGTTTGGGGCTGTTCCTCGGCGGCTTCATGGATTGGGTAGGAATTGGCAATGAAGCCACCTATTTTGGAACGATGCTCATGCTCGGCGGGGCGGGTTTGATTTTGTATTACAACATTACCAAGAAGAAAAGCGGCGCATCCAGCGAGGAGATGGTTTGAAATGATTGCACCCGAATTTGCCTGTCGTTTTCTTGCCGGTTGCCTTTCGTGAGCACGTCGCTATTTGTCTCCGATGTTTGGGGACAAATAGCGACGTGAGTAGGGCAGCACATCTTCCAGATGCTACTTTTTCGCAACGACTACCAACGTGCATCTCCTCCCCTTTTTCGGCAGCGCCACTCCAACGTCATACCGAAAAAACTGCGCCCAGTGCGCTTTCAATCTTTCCTTCAAAACAGACTGCGGCATTTCATGCAACTCATTTTCCGAAGCCGGTCTGCTGCGCCGCTCCCGCAGGGTGCGTTGCTTGAAAGCGTGTTTAATTTTCCGAATCACTGGCAGTTGCGAAATCAACATGTAGCGGTGCGTTTTCAGGTGGGTGAAGCGGGTGCGGTGCAACAATTTCAGAATGGTCACTTCGGAAAAATGATACAGGTGGTCGGGCAATTCTAAAAAACCGGCGTCTTCGGCTGGCATTTCCGCCACGTTTCCAGTTTCAAAAACCAAGACGCCGCCGGGAGCGAGCAGGCGGTGCATGATTTCAAACTCCTCGACCGGGTGCGCCAGGTGGCTCAAAACGTTGCGGTGGTAAATCACGTCGAAGCTGCTTTCGGGAAAATTTGCCTGCCGCAACGTGCCTTCAAAAGTCGGAATGCCAAGCACCTCGCTGGAAAACTGCACAAAAGGATGCGTCAAATCCAAGCCCTGCACCTCGAAACCTGCCTGCCGGGCTTCCCACAAAAAATAGCCTGCCGCCGAGCCAATGTCGAGCAGCCTGCCGCCGGAGCGATATTTTTGGATGAGTTTGAGTTGCTTTCGAGCCTCGATGCACTTTTGGTCTCGCCGGTGGAGGTGGGCGTGGAGGTCAATTTGGGTTTCCTGCCCCTCGTAGAGTTCCTTCATTTCCTCGATGCTGGGGCGGGGATTGACGTAAACCAAGCCGCAGTAGCGGCATTGGACGGCTTGGTAGCCGTTCTCTTTTTGATAAAGTTGAGTGTCGTCTGTTTCGCAGAGTGCGCAGGTAATGTAGTCCATGAATGCGTCCTGCGAGCTAACCGGGAAGCGTGATTTTCGAGCGGCGGGGTTTTGAGACCCCGCATTCCGGCTATGCGGAATGCGGGGTCTCAAA
>CAZHLB010001062.1:0-2357 GCA_964533005.1 uncultured Saprospiraceae bacterium | reverse complement strand
CCCCTAGCCTGCCATCCCCTCCGTGACCGGCGGCGGCGCATAATGCGAAGGCGTTGACGTGCAAATCCACGGCACCGGCACACCTGGCTTGGGAACGGTGGATTACACCTGGGTCGGACCTTGCGGCTTCACATTCACCGGTCAAGCTTCCAGCGCCGGACCTTTCCTGGCTACCATTCCTGACATTCTCAAAGATTGCGGCGGGGTTTACACCTTAATAGTAAGTATCGGCGACTGCGACTCCGAACCGGAGGAGGTGGTCGTCATCGTTAACCCAATGCCGGTCGTCACCATCGCCAGCGGTGGCGGCACTTTCTGTGCAGGTGACTCGACCGAACTGGTGTTCACGATTGACCCGAACATGGCGCCCAGTGTGAATTATGAAATTACGGGTCCTGGCGCTTTCAGCGAAATCGGCACGGTCACGTCCATCACGACCATTACCATTCCGATTATCGTGAGCGAGACCACGCAGGGGACCTACACCATCGAGGTAACTTCCGACGCAGGTTGCGAAGCAGCACCCGCTTCTCAAACCATCTCTATCACGCCGATTGACCAGGCAACTTTGACCGCTTCGACGACGACGCTTTGCCCCGGCGACCCGCTTCAGCTCACGACCAATGCCCAAACCGGCACGGCAGTAAGCTACGAGTGGTTCAAAGATGGCGTCAGCCTCGGCACGACGACGGTTCCCGTTTTCGACGTGCCGAACCCGACCGCAGGCAACTACTCGGTGACTGCAACGGCGGATGGTTGCGCCAGCTCGTCGGCAAGTGTGGCAGTGGCTTCGCCCACCGCTCCGCAAGCCAACGACGATGAGTACGACGGGGAAATCAACACGCCTTTGTCTGACAATGTGTTGCAAAACGACGCCAACCTCGGCGCAGGCGTGACGGTGACGGTGGTCAGCCAACCTGCTTCCGGCACGGTGACAGTGAATCCTGACAACGGCACTTTCACCTATACGCCGAATTCAAACTTCACCGGCGACGACCATTTCACCTACGAGATTTGCTCAGTGGAATGCACCGAATTGTGCGACCAGGCGGAGGTTCACATCAACATTCCCAACCTGGATTGCCTCGTGCCCAACGTGATGACGCCCAACGACGATGACGTGAACGACGTGCTGATTCTGGACTGCCTGATAAATCCTGAGCAGTTCCCGAACAACCGCTTGCGTGTCTTCAACCGCTGGGGCGATGAAATCATGGTCGCCGAGCCGTACCTGAACGACTGGAAAGGAACTTACGGCGACGATGAAAAACCGTTGCCAGCAGCCACCTACTTCTACATGTTCCAGGAAGACAAAAACTCGGACAACGTCGTCACCGGCTACATCACCATCGTCAGATAGTGAGAAGGTGAGAGGAGTGAGAGAGTGAGAGGGTGAGACGCTCTCACTCTCTCACTCCTCTCACCCTCTCACCCTCTAAAAAAATAGCATCAATGAAAAAGCTATCATACACCCTAATCATCAGCTTCTTTGCCCTTTCAGCCTGGGGGCAGAGCGAGCAGATTTTCACGCATTTCATGTTCAACCGGCTGAATTTCAACCCGGCTTACGCAGGCTCGAAAGAAGTGCTGGACGTGGATGCCATCTACCGCAGGCAGTGGTGGTCGGGCATTCCGGGCACGCCGAAAGATTTCAATCTTTCCGCCCACATGCCCTTCGCCAAGCTGCGCAACGGCATCGGGTTGAACCTGATTTATGACAAAATCGGCTTGCACAATGTCTTGAATGCCAGTCTGAATTATGCCTACCGCATCAAATTCAAGGATGGGAAAAACGTGCTGGCGCTCGGCTTGAACGCACGGGTGGAAAATGCAAAAGCGGATTGGAATGAAGCCAACGCTGCGGTGGAGAGTGAAAACTTCTTCGATGGCAGCGACTCGAAGACCACTATCAACTTCGGGCCCGGCGTGTATTTCAACAACGAGCATTTTTACCTCGGCTTATCTGTTCCTCGGTTGCTGCGCAATTCACTTTACCAGGTGGACAAAGGCGAGTTCAGCAGCAAGGTCAACACCTACTTTGCGCAAGCAGGTTTGGTGCTCGACCTGGGGCAAAACGTTCAGCTTCAACCGAATGCGCAGGTTCGTTACAACCCGCACGCTCCCTTCGATTTCGACGTGAACGCCAATCTCTGGTTTTTCCAACGCTTCATGATTGGTGCAAACTACCGCTACGAAGATTCGATGGCAGGCTTGGTACAGTTCCGTTTCGACAATGGCTTGCGCCTCGGCTTCGCCATGGACTTCACCACTTCCGACTTGAATCAAGCCACGACCGGCAGCTATGAAATTTTGGCAGGCTACACGTTCCCGTGCGAGGACTGCGTCATCAAGAGCCT
>CAZHLB010001061.1:0-2358 GCA_964533005.1 uncultured Saprospiraceae bacterium | reverse complement strand
TCAACGTTGCGGAAATCCGCTTTGAACTGATTGGCTCCGTCTTCTCCGCGGCTAACTATTCTCAAAAGCTCCGTGGGTTCCATATCCGGTATGTCTCCTTACGTTTTTCTCGTTCCCAAGTTGTTTATTGGCAAGTGAAGCCATGCCCTACTTGGGCTATTTTTCCAAGTAGGGCATGGCTTCAGCCCTGCAACTCCCTGCATACATCCCAGGGATTGCAACCCTAAAGGGTCGTCCTACTGCTGCCATGAAATCCCTATCCATGTAAAGGCTGGAGAAAGTTCCTGCCGCCGCGCAGAAATTTTCCACCCAGGTACGTCTAACCCTGGGACTATCAACATCAACTTGGTCGTTTTGTTAGTTTCTTTTTTGCCTTGTATTTTACCGCCTTTTCAAACAAACGCGCTTGAAAGACCCTTTTTTTGAATGGAATTGGCGCTAGTTCTTCGTCAAGCGCACGCCCCTCATCCCTTAATCTTCCGAGGGCGGTTTGGCAGTAATCCGGATTGTTGTCAATCAAGACGCAGCGTCTGTTTGCAGACAGGGCAGCTATACCGGTAGTACCGGAACCTGCAAAGGGATCAACAACAAGCCCCTCTTGCGGACAGAGGAGTTTGATGAAAAAAAGAGGTAAATCAATCGGGAATACGGCCGGATGTCCTTTGTTCTTTCCAACCAGGGGTATACTTAATACGTTCGAAGGCAGCACGGTTTGTTTTCCAACCCATTTCGAGATGTTCCTGCCAAAACCACTGTTGTTTTCGGAATTGTGTCTTTTGACGTCGTTTTCGCTTAAGCGCGCCAAGCGGGAATTGACCCAATCCCCAATGGGTTTTCTCACCGAATCAGAATCAAAAAACGGCGTTTTTGATTTTGCCAGGTGGAAACAATACTCCCACCCATCACGCAGGCGTGTAGGCCAATATCCCGGCATCGGGTTTGTCTTGTGCCAAATGTAATCTTCAATACAATACCAGCCCCGATCAGACAATGCCTCTATTGTTTTCCAGACGAAACGATGCCGAACGCCGCCAACGACCTTATCCTTAATATTTAAAACAAAGCTCCCATTGGGCTTTAGGGCGTCATAGAAAGAATCGTGAAAGGTTAAAAACCATTCTGCAAACTGGTCCGGGTGAACACTGTCGTAATGTTTGCAGCGTGCATCCGCGTAAGGCGGCGAAGTCACAATTAAATCAACTTCAGCTTTGAATTTAGTAAGCAACTCGCGGCTGTCGCCAAGCATAATGCTGCATTTACCAACCTGCTCATGCATCGTATTCTTCCTTATCACTCTGCGGTTCCTGCGAACGGCAGATAAAATCCTGAAATTCCTGGGGGTCAATTCTACCCGTCATTGTATTTACCAACCCAAATTTTCTCAACTCCTCTTCGAGCAGAGTGGCACACTTTTCACGGTATTTCAAAGAATTAAATGGCAGATAACTTCCCACTTGTTTTAGGGCTTCTTTGTATACCTCGTTTGCCTCTCTCCCGCAGACAAAGGGATATAAAAAACCCGGATACCATATCTCGCAATTCGGAGAGTGAGGAGAACCATCATCTTTACATCGAACGGTACGGGAATCCTGATAATTATAGGTAATCCCCTTCGGCGGTGTTGCAACAGCCACAACACCCATGTATGGCCTATTCAGATTTTTGTCTTGCTTTGCAATTGTTTCGAGCCTTGTAAAAACTCCACCAATATCCTGGCCGCCAACGGTGTCAGAGGATTTTTTTACGGAGATGTAAAGACGCAAGCCGGTTTCAAAGGTTGGTGTGTCAATCTCTGCTTCAACGTCACCTTCTTTTTTCCCGTCATAAACATGGGCAAATCGGCACTTCATCAATTCAATTACTAGAAATTGGTAAAAATTTCCGATCTTCATACGGTGCCGCTGCATTTCATGGGCAATGGCGTCCATCTCAAATACCTCAGAAAGATTGCATTGGCTTAAGAACGAAGGACTCAATATCGGGTCACTTCTTTCTCTGAGATGCTTGAGACACGTTTTTACCAACTCGTTGGGTGTTAAATGCGGCGAGAGTAAATTACCTTTTTTGTTTCTCAGTGATCTTTTCAAAAGCAGCGCGTATTGCATCACTTAGTTTATTATTATTTAGCGGCTTTGGTAATGGGAAAAGGTTGTCATTTGAAACGTATCCCCCTGTCCTCCTGGGGTATGGTTGCAATGTAAATTTGAGTTTTTGATTCTTTGCCATGTGTTTGTTTAAGCCCTGCACGCTGAATTTGCCAATCTGTTTTCAAATTCAATGTTACGGTATTCTGAAACGTGAATATCATTTTTCCAATCCATACGTCCACGCCATAATGCTGCCGTCCATATACTTCAC
>CAZHLB010001060.1:0-2376 GCA_964533005.1 uncultured Saprospiraceae bacterium | reverse complement strand
ACTTGCAGACGTGCAGACTTGCAGACAGGTGTTTCACTCAGAAGCCACATGAGCCTCAATTTTTAAAAAAAATTATCTCTCTGAAATCCCAGTTCCCATTTTCGGAAGGATTTCTTCCAAAAACCGAAAATCTCCCCCACCCCGCCATTTCCGGCTGCTTTTTTGCACCAACAAAGACTCACCCTTTTCCCCCGCCATTTTGCAGGGCATGCAAACAACAGCGCTACGCAACGAACACATCATCGTCATCGGCTTTCCCACCTGGGAAGGCGACTATTTGAAAAGCACCGTGCAACTCGTCGGCGAGTTGGCGAAAAACAACCAGGTGCTTTACGTCGAGTACCCGTTCACCTGGAAAGACGTCGCCTGGGGCAAACTCGGCAAAAGCAAAGCGCCCTGGCGGCGCATCCTCGGCAAGGAAAATCGCCTGCGCACCTTGCCACTTGCCAACGGCGCATCGGTCAACGTGCTGACTTTGCCGCCCATGCTTCCCGTCAATTTCATCGGAAACGAACAACTCTACGACGCTTTGATGAGCAGCAATGCCCGCACCGCCTGGCGAGCCATCCGTTCTGCGCAACAAGAATTGGGCTTCCGCAAGCCGGTGGTTATCAATGCGTTCAATCCATTTCTCGGCGTCTTCCTCGCAAGGCAGTTCGATGAAAAGGCACTCATTTATTATTGCTACGACGAAATCAGCGCCGCAAAATGGGCTGGCAAACATGGCGGCAGGCTGGAGCAGCGATTTATGCAGCAAGCCGATGCCGTCATCACAAGTTCGCAGCCGCTTTTTTCGGTAAAAAAGAACGCAGCCCGCCGCTCCTTCCTAGTGAAAAACGTCGTTGACTTCGACCTTTATCGCCAATCACCAATCACCAATCACCAATCACCAATCACTCAAATCGGCTACCTCGGCTCGCTCGACGAGCGCATTGATTACGACCTGCTGGAACAAATCATCACGTTATTGCCCCATCGCCAATTCACCTTCGTCGGGCGGGTAAACTCGCCTTCGGCAGAACGCCTGCGCCGTTTTTCCAACGTAAAAATCATGGGCAGCCAATCGCCGGAAAGCCTGCCCGGTTGGGTGCAGCAGTTCGACGTGTGCATGATTCCGTTTTTGAAAAATGAATTGACGGCTGGCATTTACCCTCTGAAAATCAATGAATACTTCGCTGCCGGGAAGCCAGTCGTCACGACTCGTTTTGGCGATTTGTCTGATTTTCGGCATTTGGTGAGCATCGCCGACACGCCGGAGCGTTTTGCTGCCGCCCTCGAAAAGGCGCTGGAAAACGACCAACCCGGCAACGGTGAGCGCCGGGTCGCCTTCGCTCATGGAAATTCCTGGTCGGCTCGAGCGGCGGAAATGGGCGTCGCCATTTCGGAAGTTCTCGCTGAAAATCGCTTGAACATGGCTGCCGACGAGCCTGCGTGGATGCCTGACAATTACAATCGTTGGGGGGAAACGAGCGCCGGGTTTTTCAAAGGCAAGGCAAGAGAAGCAGAAGTCCAAGTTTCGCCCTGGCTCGCAGCGGCCTAGTTGAACTAGGATAGCCGGGATAGCGAAGGATAATTTGGATTGGCACGGAATTGCCCATCCCAATCCTAATCATCCTTCGCCATCCCAGACATCCTAGTTCAAAATCACATGCGAGGCTTTCAAATTCCCACCGGCTCAGAGTGGCTACGGCTGCCTTTCATCAAGGCAGCCTTTGTCGTTTTTGCCCTGACCCTTGGGGTCGTGGTGGCAAAAGGCGGTGTGGTCACGGGCATGATGGTGCTGGGTTTGCCGCTTGGCATTTTCGGCTTCGCCGGATTGATGAAATACCCCCGGTGGAATCTCTGGGGCTCGCTCGGCGTCGGCTTTTTTTCTGCCGGAATTGCCCGTTACGTGGATGCGCCGTGGGGTTTGCTGGTGGATGTTTTCCTGGTCGTGGGGTGGCTGAGTTTGATTTTAAAGCTGCGCAAAAAGGAAGATTGGCAACCGCTTCGCAACGACGTCATGCTCGTCACTTTGGTTTGGTACGGGATGGTTTTGCTCGAATTGGCGAACCCGGAAATGCGCAGCGTGGAGGCTTGGATTTACGCCATGCGGGGCGCCGGGTTGTACCAATTGCTCGCCTTCGGACTGACTTTCCTGCTTTTTCGCCATCCGAAATACCTCGACCAATTTCTCTACGTCTGCATTTTTTTCTCCCTGCTCGGCGTCCTCTGGGGCTTCCGCCAGATGATTTTCGGAACGGACAAGGCGGAAGATTACTGGCTCTACGTCGAAGGTTACGCCATGACCCATATCCTGCACGGGGTGCTGCGGGTGTTCTCATTTTACAGCGACGCCGGGCAGTTCGGAGCGCAGCAAGCGTTGATGGCGCTGGT
>CAZHLB010001059.1:1358-2381 GCA_964533005.1 uncultured Saprospiraceae bacterium | reverse complement strand
GGTAGAAAAGCGGCAAATTGGGACGTAGAGGTTCTCTGCGAGAATGACAAAGCGACTTGCAGACTTGCAGACTTGCGTGGGGCGTGGAGGTTCTGCGAGAATTTCAAAAGCGACACGCATACGACTTAGTGCGACTTATGAAACTGCCTCAAAACCGCCTCCCCCTGGTGTTTCAATGCGAAAAATATCACCTGCCTCCATGCGCAAGCTGACCACGCCAGTTACCTTTTGCCAGCCTTTTTCTCGGAACGGAGGGGAATGTGCAGGCAAAAATTTTTGCAAAATTTTTGCCTGCTGCCGCTTGACTTGCTGCTTTCCAGGTTTGCCCGCCGAGCCGCCCTCTAACCCAAAAGGCGCTTCCCGCCGATGCTGACTGAGCAGCGTCAAATCAACCGCTTCCAAAAATTCAAGCTCCCGCACGATGCCGTCACCACCCCGCCACTTGCCCTCGCCGCCCGAATTTTTTCGAATGGAAAACTGCCGCACCCGCACCGGGTAGCGCAACTCAAGTTCCTCAACATCAGTGATTTTGGTATTGGTCATGTGCGTGTGAACGGCGTTCCTGCCGTCGAATCCGAAGCCTGCCCCTGCCCCGCCGCCGATGGTTTCGTAGTAGCCGAAATGCTCGTTGCCGAACAGAAAATTGTTCATCGTACCCTGGCTGCAAGCGACTTGGGCGATGGGCGAAAAAGCTTTCAGCAAAACATCCACCAGCCGTTGGCTGACCTCCGTGTTGCCGCCAACGACGGCGGGGCAGGCGGTCGGGTCGTCGCTGAAATCGGGGTGCAAAAAAGTGCCGGGCGGCAAAATGAGGCGCACGGTTTTCATAAGTCCTTCATTCAGTGGGATTTCCTTGCGGCAAAGCAGCCGCAAAACATACATGACGGCGCTGTAAACGATGGACAAATTGGCGTTCAGGTTGAAAGGATGCGTACCGCTCGTGCCGGTGAAATCAAGGGTGATTTTGCTCCCGCCCGTGTCGCCAAAACAAACCATTGGGCCGGCGAGACGCCAAAACATGGT
>CAZHLB010001059.1:0-1348 GCA_964533005.1 uncultured Saprospiraceae bacterium | reverse complement strand
AACCTCTGTTGGGGGGGCGCCACCCCCAACCTGGTTTTGCGCCGACACGGGCAGCGACTTCGCCAAACTGGAGTTTGGCGACACCTGGATTTTCACGTGAATTTCATGCCCGTCGTCCAGCCTTTCTTTTGCTTGAAAGGTTTGATTTTCAAAGGGTTGCAATGTCGTTTGCAAGGCTTCGGCGGCGCTGGCTTTCAGCTTTTTCATGTAGCGATGCACCTTGCCCAAGCCATGCTCCGCCACGAGCCCCCGCAGTTTTTCCTCGCCTGTTCGCAGGCTGGCGAGAGCAGCGTTGAGGTCGGCTAAATTTTCGGGAACCGAACGGCTGGGAAACGGCGGGCTGGCGAGTAGCTCTTCGATGGGTTGCCACTGCGCTTCGCCATTTTTGACCAAATACCTGGGTAAAATAACCACCCCTTCCTCCGCCAAAGACCTGGCATCCGGCGGCATCGAACCGGGTCGGCTGCCGCCAATTTCGGCATGGTGCGCCCGGTTGATAACGTAGCCAATCAATTGATTTTCATTGGAATAGACAGCACACAGCAGCGTCACGTCGGGCAGGTGCGAGCCACCGTATTTCGGGTGATTGGTGAGGGCAACGTCGCCGGCAGCGAGCGGAATTTTTTCCTTGACCAGCCGGGCGCAAATGCCCAAACTGCCCAAGTGAACCGGAATATGCGGCGCATTCACCAGCAATTCCGCCTCGGCATCGAGCAGGGCGCAGGAGAAATCGAGGCGTTCTTTGATATTCACCGAGAAGGCGGTGCGCTGCAATTGAGCGCCCATTTCTTCGGCGATGGCGGCGAAGCGGTTGGTGAATAATTCCAGTTCGATAGGGTTGGAGGTTTCTGGTTTCAAGGTTTCAAGTTTCAGGGTTTCAGGTTGATTTTCAGGTATTTGCACTCGTTGGAGGATGAGATTTTTTCCGGCTGCGACTTCCAGATGCCAGTTTTTTTCGAGGAAAGCGGTGGAGGTGGGATTGAGCAGGATGGCTTCGCCGGTGAGGTGGTCGCCTTCGTTCAGGTCGTTCCAATTGATAATTCTTGCAGTCGTCCCTGTTTCCGTCGCTTCTGCTGCCGCCGGTTTGCAACCGGCGCTTCGGGGGTGTTGCGAAGAGCCAGCATCTTTTTTTGAAAAAGATATCCGGCTTTTATCGGATATTAAAGATATAAGTGAACTTAGAGATTTGATTTTACTCTTAGTTCCCCGTGTAGGTTCTTTGCTTGATATTACAAAAATTTCCAGTGAATTAGGACTACAACGAACAAAAATATATTCTTATCTGGAACTTTTGCAAAGCACTTTTTTTATTAAATTAATCCCTAAATTCTCCAAAAGTATTGATAAA
>CAZHLB010001058.1:0-2381 GCA_964533005.1 uncultured Saprospiraceae bacterium | reverse complement strand
AATGATTCATGGGTTTTGATGCATAAAGTATTACTTGTTTGATGGTTGCAAAATTTATTTCCAAAAATTCGTCCGCCGGATTTGGCGAAAGCAGCAGCGTTTGCGCCAACGCAGCCACTCCCTCGCTGCCGGAAAGCCCGCAGTTAAAATTGGGATTGAACGTTGCGCCGAGGCTCGCCGAGTTGGTGCAGCCGGTGGCGTTGTTGGTCACGACGAGCGTGTACAACTGCGTGCCGGGCGTCGTCACGCACAAACTGTCGCCCGTTTCGCCGGGCAGCAGGTTGTTGTTCAAGTACCATTGCAGGGAATAATTGGCAGGCAATTGCGTGGGGTCGTTCAGCAACAACAGGTTGTTCGAGGCATGAAATGCAGGCAGGTTCGGCAGCGGCAAAACGCTCACCTGCACCGGCTCGCTCTGCGATTTGCAACCATCGGGACTGGTGTATTCCAGCCAAAAACTGCCCGGCGCATCCACCACGAGCAGCGGCGAAGTCTCGCCAAAAAGAACGGTCGTGTCTTTGTGCCACTGGATATTGTCGGTGTAGTTGGTGGCAACCAATTCGACCTCCTCGCCGATGCAAATTTGCTGATTGTCAGCAGGTTCGAGCACTGGCGGGACGGGTTCGGCGAAGACTGTCACCGTGTCGGTCGTGCTCAACGTAAAGACCGGGTGGGCGATGTTCAACTGGATTTTCAGGTCGCCGCTGGCAAGCGTGTCTGTGGTCAATTGGTTGAAATTGACCTTGCCGCAGCCGTCCGAGCCGAAGGTGTCTTCGTCCCGGATTTCAATTTCGTAGCTGCCACTGTCTAGCGGCGGCAGGCTGACGTTGAAGGCAAACGGCACGGGCGCATTGTCCACCGGGTCGGTTTCCAAAATGAGATTGCCAGCGGGGTCTTTGATTTTCAGGTAGAGGTCGGGAGCGCCGTTGAAAATGGGCGGAATGGCGAGGTCGTTGCAGCCTGCATCCAGCACTTTGACTGTGGTCAGCAGGTAGCCGATGGTGTCAATAGTTGCCTGAAAATGAACGGGATAGCTACCGGGCGAGGAGTAAGTTTGGTCACCAGGATTTTCCGCCTGCGAGGTTTGCCCGTTGCCAAAATCCCAAGCGTAGCTGACGCCAGGATTGCCGTTGGCGGGCAGGTTATTTTGAAAATTGACCGTCACTTCGCCGCAACCGCTGCTGTTTTGCATGGAAAAACCATCGTTGGCGCTGCCTGCCGGGGCGATGTAAATCGGAAAGGAAAACGAGGTGGATTGGTTGATAAACAGCACCTCCGCCGTGACAAAAACCTCCACTTCGTACAAACCGGGTTGCAGCGGCGTGCCGCAAAATTTGACGCAGCCGTCAGTCTCGTTGCTGGGGTCGAATTCGGTTTTGTTCGCCTCCCAATTCAAGCCCGGCGGCACGTTGACTACTGCCACGATGGTGATTTTGCTGATGCCAAGCCCGGCAGGCGTACTTGGGTCTTGCGCATTCACCGGGGTCGTGGTTTTTGGCATCCGGAAGCTGAGGTCGCCGTCGTAAGGCTCTCCCGCCACCCCGTCGGGTGCTGTGCCGAGGTAAATCGTGTCTGCCGGCAACGGCGGCAAAGTGACGACGCAGCCGGGGCAACCGGACTGAGATTTCAAGGAAAAAGTAAAAAGTGAAAAGGCAAAAGTGAGGGCGAAGCAAGATGCCGCCAGCGGGAAGTAGTAGCGTTTTTGCATAAAAAAAAAACGGATTGATGCTGCCTGGCAAGGCGGTAGAAATTAAGCGCTGCCCGGCGAAGCGGTTCTAATAATTGAAGGTTGATAAGGGTTGATGAGGTTAATAAGGGTTGATTCCCATCAACCCTTATTAACCTCATCAACCCTTATCAACCTTACCTTGGAACCGGGCGGCTCAAGTGCGGAATTGAGCCGCAAAGCTAAGGCAAAGGAGGCGAGTTGAATGTCAATTTCACACCACTTTTGAGTAGGCAGTTAGAAAGCTCCGTGTCAAAAAGCAAAAGTCAAAAGGCAAAAGTAAAAAGGGCGAGACCCTGAAAATCAAGCTGATAGCTTGATTTTCAGGGTCTCGCCCTTTTTACTTTTGCCTTTTGACTTTTGACTTAAACCACTCCAAGCCCCCTGTTTTCGTCCCTTCTCATTCCGCCGTCTTCGTCCATGTCCAAGCCTTCATCCATCACATCCTGGTAGGAATCTTCGTCGAGGTCTTCCCAGTTTTTTCCACCCGGGAAGGATTCGTTTTCGATGAAATCCTGGCTTCGGCTGCGGTGAGTTGTCGTGGCTGGTTTTGGACGAGCCGTTCCCGGATTTGTGCCGCCAAGGATTTCACCCTGTTGCTTTGAAACGTCTTGGGTAGTACCCTGACCTGACCTTCCCGGGGTCGAGCTGGTGG
>CAZHLB010001057.1:0-2387 GCA_964533005.1 uncultured Saprospiraceae bacterium | reverse complement strand
GCTTTGAGGAAAGCCCTAAAATATTAGCAGCTGATTCCGGAGTGGCATCGTAGCCGATAAATTTTTGAAAGCCATCCAAAACTTCAATTGCCGTGATTTGATTTGATTCTGGAGTAACAATTAACTCGCTGATTTTCAAGCCACTATTCTGTGGGTAATCAACAGGCATCAACCCTCATCAACTTTCAATTCCCCGGGCAGCTTTGAATTTCCGCACTGAAATCCCCGCCCAGTTCCACCGTAAAACTATGCTCCAGAAGTACCCCCGTATCCGACCGAAAAATCACCGTACTGCTATTTGCGACCGTCGCATTCCTTGCCGTGAGGTCGCCGCTTGAAAGGTAAATCCCGCTTGGGATGGTCATGTTTTCCAGCAACAAATTTGGAACGCAAACTGCCGCCGTCGTGCCCATCCGAATGCTGTTTCCAAAGCTTGTCACCCATACCTCGTCGCTGTCGAAAGGATTGAAAAACACCCGCATCGGATGCTGGAAAGGATACTCGTCAAGCCATGAAAACGCAGGCGTTCCCGACGTTGCATTCGTGCAAAACCAAAGCCCGTCGTACTCCGTCGTCACGTATAAAGTATCAGCGTCATTGGGATGAATGGCGATTTGCTCCACCCGGTCGAGGCTGTTGATTTTTGTCCAATTCACGCCCTTGTTCGTGGTTTTGTAAATGCCGCCCAAGCCATTGGGCGGCCCGCCCCAGCCACTGAAAACGCCAACGTACCAGGTGTTTTGCGTCAGGTCGTGCGGGTCAATCGTGATGTCTTTCGTCCAATAAAACATGCCTGGGTCGGAGCGGTCAGCCCAGGTCGTGCCGCCGTCCGTGCTGTAAAATACGCCGGAACTGGCGGTGAACGACCCACCTGGATTTCGCCTGCCGGAGTAGGTGCAAACCACCGAGCCGTCATTCAGCACAAAAACATTGTACGGATGCCCCTCTGTGCGGGGCGGGTTGGTCACTTTCGTCCAGGTGGAAGCTGCGCCTGCACTCAGGTTAGCGGTTCTGAAAATGCCGCCGTTGGTGCTATGCACGACGCTGGCGTAGGCGATGTCGTTATTCGTTGGGTCAATCGCCATGAAAACCACCGGGTCGGCGAAGTTTTCCAGCGACGACCAACTCGTGCCGCCGTTGGTGGAAAACAAAATCTCGCCCGTGCCGCCATTCAGACGGGCATCCGTCAGGTAGGTGCTTTGGTAAATGTCGTGGATGGACGAGACGCAGGCGTAAACCGTGCTGTTGGCGGGATGCTTCAAATATTGGTAGGTCGAGTTGTAGCCGTTGCCGCTGTTGCTGAATTTCCAGGTGTCGCCGCCGGTCGTGCTGCGGACGCCGGTGATGTCGGTGTAGGCTGCGTACAAATCGTTGGCGGTCGTCCAGGCCAGCCACCAGGAGGCGGTGTTGTTTAAGCCGCTGGTGGAGTAGGGGAGACCTGGCGGCGTGTTGGCGTTGGCGGGATTTGTTTGGGCGGCATCCACGTAGGCTTGCGTCCAGTTCGTGCCGCCGTTCGTGGTGACGTGGGCAAAACCGAAGTCGGTGACGATGGCGATATTGGCATTGTTCGGGCAGACGGTGAAGCCGAGGGCGCACTCCGCCCAACCCCAATTTCGGTCGCCGCCTTGCCCCATCCAGCCGGTGCCGACGTTTTGGTTATTGGTCGTCAGCAGAACTTTCGACCAGTTGCTGCCGCCGTTGGTGGATTTGTAAACTGTTGGATGTGAAGGAAATGCAGTTGCGCCAGCGGTGTAAACCACGTCAATGTCATTTTGCGCCATGCCCACAAAAAACGGGTAATCGCCTGCGGCAATGCCCGTGTTTGCGAGCGCCCAATTTCCGCTGCCGAAGTCTCTTTTGTACACGTCCTGCGTGTTGGCGTAGTCGCTGCCTTGGATGCCCGGATACAAATCACCGCTGCTCCCGACCACGCCAAAAAGCCTCGTGACGCCGCCCTCCTTCGCCCCGGTGAAGCTGTAAAAACCGGAACTGGCAGGCAGTCCCGCATTGTCGAGGGCAAACGAAGCGCCGTTGTTGGTCGAGACGAGCAGCCCCGTGCGACAGCCTACGAAAATATTGACCCCGTCCCAAAAAACGCCGCCGAGATACAAGTCGGAAGCACTGTAAACACTGGTGAAACTCGTCCCGCCATTGCTCGAAAAAAACAGTTCGCCGTAGCTGCTGACGAGCAGGCGGTTCGTGTTGTTCGGGTCGGCGAAGATGCTCCAAACGTCGCCGCCGGTTGGGTCGGTGGCGAGGTTTGTCCAGGTGTCGCCGCCGTCCGCGCTTTTTTTCGGGGTGCGCAAATTGGGCCCGAAATCGTTGTTCAAGGCGTACAAAATATTCGGGTCGCTGGTGAACTGGATTTGCGTTTCGTGTAAAGGTCG
>CAZHLB010001056.1:0-2390 GCA_964533005.1 uncultured Saprospiraceae bacterium | reverse complement strand
AGTGTCAACTACTTTTTTGCTGCCGTGAAACATCCCAAAAAATTTCATTTTTTTCAGATGACATCTCTTTGCCCTCTCCATTTTTTTATCACAACCAAAACCACCGCACCCATGCGACGCTCTTTCCTTCTTCTTCTTGCAGCGATTTTTTGTTTGGAAAACCTGCAAGCCCAATTCTTTCCCTTCTCGTCGAAACCTGCTTTCGTTCAAGCGCCGCTTGACTTTTGCGGTCAAACTTCGGCGACTCGCCAAGCCTTCCGCCGCTCGCCCGAACTGCTCCGGCAGCACCGGGTGCTCGAAAAACAGGCTTACGATTTTTTCAAAAAGCGCCAAAACCTCCCCCAACCCCTGAAGGGGAGCCAGGGCGGTCAGGGTGAAAAAATGGCGGACTACGTGCTGCCCGTCGTCGTTCACATCATCCACCAAAATGGCTCGGAAAACATCCCGGACGCCCAGATTTTGCAAGGCATCCAAGACCTAAACGACGCCTTCGCAAATGTCGGCTACTACGACCCGGCAACCGGCGTGGACACCAAAATCCAGTTTTGCCTCGCAAAACGTGACCCAGACGGCAATGCTACCACCGGCATCAACCGCATCGTCTCGCCGCTGACCAACCTCGACATGATTGCGGAAGACTTGCCCGCCAAAGACCTAAGTCGTTGGAATCCATTGGAATACGTCAACATCTGGCTGGTCAGGGAAATCTGCAACGGCAACGGTTGCAGCGTAGCGGGGTACGCTTATTTCCCGTCCTCGCACGGGCAGCCGCAGGATGGGTTGATGATGGAGGCAAAATGGTTTGGCAGCGACCCCGGCAGTTCCAGTGTGATTGCGCACGAAATGGGGCATTACCTCGGCTTGCATCACACCTTCGAGGGCGGCTGCGCCAACGGCGACTGCCTCGCCGACGGCGACCAGGTCTGCGACACGCCGCCCGACAATTCGACCGCTCCCGTGCCTTGCGGCGGCAGCGCCAATTCCTGCTCCACCGACACGCCCGACCTGCCCGACATGTTTTGGAACTACATGGACTATGGCGATTGGGATTGTTACACTGCCTTCACGCAGGGGCAAACCGACCGGATGCACTTTTTCATCGAAGGCACCCGCAGCAGTTTGCTCGATTCGAAGGGTTGCCAAGACCCTTGCCTGCAACCGATTTCCGCTTCGTTCAATGCCAGCGCAACGACGGTGAACGTGGGCGCAACGGTCAATTTTACCAACACCAGCAGCGGCGGCACGACCTGGCAATGGTTGCTCGACGGTGTGCCTTTCGCTTCGACGGCAAATGCTGCGCAGATTTTTAATTCCCTCGGAACTTACGTCATCACGCTGCAAGCGGCGAATGCCGACCCGAATTGCGGCGGCACGTTCAGCGACACGATAAAAGTGGTGTGCCCGGTGAATGCTTCGTTCACGACGAGCAATTTGTACCCGCTGCCGGGGGAGACGGTGAATTTTACGAACACAACTGCTGGAGGTGCAACGAGTTATGCCTGGACGGTGAATGGCGTGGCGGCAGGCTCGGCGGCAAATTTGAGCTACCAAATTCCGGCGGAGGGGGTTTACACGATTTGTTTGCAGGCGGCAAATGGGCTTTGCGGAGATGGTTTTTGCCAGGTGGTTTTTGCCTTCGAGCCAGGGCAAGGCGTCGGCGAATGCCAGGGCAGTTACTTGAAGGAATTGGGCGACGCCAGCCAGGACGAACTTTGCCACGCCATCTTGACCACGCCCGATGGCAACGTTTTGCTTGGTGGCGGTCGTGGAAACGCCTCTTTGCTCACGTTGGTCACGCCCGGCGGGCAGGTGCTTTGGTCGAGAACGTTCGATTTTACGAGCGGTGCGGATTTCATTTTTGAGATGATTTTCGACTCCGACGGCAGGCTGTTGGCAACCGGGCGAGACCAACTCAATGACGTGACGCTGGACTACATTTTTAAGTATGACTACCAAACCGACCAGGTTTTGTGGACTCGCATCATGCCCAGCCAATCGTTCACACGGCTTGAAATTTTGCTCGAAAAATCGCCCGGCGGCAACTACTTCGCACTCGGCATGTCGCAGGACGACAACATTTTCATGGAGCTGAACCGGAACACCGGGGCTGTCGTGAATGTCCAATTTTACAATTTTGGACAGACTGACCACTTCCTGGGCGGCGTGATGTACAACGGTGAAATTTACATGTCAGGCGTCCAGCGCAGCGGTGGGCTGGGAGATATTCGAGCCGCCATGTCAAAATTGAATGCCTCCGGCAACCAGCTTTGGACGAGGTTTTACTTCAACTCCCTCAACGATTTTGCCCGCACCTATTTCTACAAAGACTTCATAGAGAACGACACCATCGTAGCCTACGGCAGGGGCGACCTCGACGGCGATTCCTTCAC
>CAZHLB010001055.1:0-2394 GCA_964533005.1 uncultured Saprospiraceae bacterium | reverse complement strand
CCCGTTTCCGAGAGAGGCGATAACCCCTTTCGTCACTCTCGGAAACGAGTATAAAACCCCGTTGCTACGGAGCCGTTGGCAATTGCTCCTCTCAAGCCTTTGATTTTCAAAGAAATATTCTGTAGGGTATCAACAGGGTTTAGAACCCTGCCGACGTTTATCCTGGTCATTTCGGCTGAACGTGAAACATCGCTTCGCCGGGAATAGCCGCCTTCTTTTCGCCTTCCGCCTGCCAATGCACCTGCAAATCATCCCCGCCCGTCCGCTCGAAATAGCGAACCCAGATTTCATGCAGCCCCGCCGCCAGCGCCACGGTTCCTGATTTTTCGCTCATGCCATGCAAGCCGTCGTTGTCAACCACCAATTTTTGATCAATCCAAAGGCTGCTGCCGTCGTCGCTGGAGGTGAAAAACGAGTAGATGCCGTCTTTCGGTATTTTGATAAAACCTTGATACACATAGCCAAACTGCTCGCCTTCCTTGCCCCGCTGCGGTCGGTCGAAGGTTTTCAAGACGCCTGTTTTTAGGGGTTTCATCCTGGAAAAATCGGGCAGTTTTTCCCAGTCGCCTTCAAAATAGAGGTACTGCAAACCCGATGCTGTAGCGGCGACTTCAGTCGCCGCTTGCGCCAGCACCTTGGTCAGTTTTTTCTGAAAAACACCGCTAATAGCTTGCTCGCCCCGAAAGCTGCGAGCGGTGATGGTCGCCGTTTCTTTCAGCACGACCGGCACAGTGTAAAGCGTTGATTTCGAGGTCGGAACGCTGCCGTCGAGGGTGTAGCGAATGTCAGCATTGCCTGCCTCGTCCAAGAGCGGGACGGCAATTTCGCCGATGAAAATATCGTGCGTCAGCTTGGCGGTGGGCGAGTTGTGGATGTCGGGTTTGCCCTTCAAATCTAGCACGACGACAGTATTGATAGCATCCGGCAATTGCGTCGGCAAGGTCACGACGAGGGCGTCTTCCTTGCGCTCAACTTTCAGCGGTGCTTTGCCAGTGTCGGCGAGTAGCCAGGCGGCAGAAGGCTCGTTTGCGCAGCCGTTCAGGGTCAGCTTACCGTCTTTCGGGCGCTCGAAAACGTGCAGGTAAAGGCGGGTTTGGTCGCCATTTGCTTTCATCGTGACCCTTCCATCCCAGGCAGTTTGCGCAAACGGACTTGCAGACGAGCCGTGAATTGACTCGCCGTTCACCTTCATCCAAGCGCCCATTTCCCGCAGGCGGTCAATGCTTTCCTGCGGAAACAAACCCTCGCCGGTGGGGCCCACATTGAGCAAAAAATTGCCGCCCTTCGAGGCGATGTCGGTCAGGTTTTGAATCAAAACCTCGGTGGACTTGAAGTTTTTATCGGCTTTGTTGTAGCCCCAGTTGCCGTTCATGGTCATGCAGCTTTCCCAATCCACGCCGGGGATGCCGGTCGCCGGAATCTCCTGCTCCGGCGTTCCGAAGTCGCCAGCGAAACCTTCGGCGGTGTTCATGCCAGCCATGCCGCCCCTGCCGTTGTCCACCCGGTTGTTGATAATGATGTTCGGTTTGAGGCTGCGCACGTAGTTGTAAAGGTCAATGCCTTGCGGGTGCGTCCAGGTGCTTTCCCACTCGCCGTCGAACCAGAGGACGTGGGGCGCTTCGCCATAATTGCTGCAAAGCTCCTGCAACTGGCTTTTCATGTACGAGACATAACGCTGGTAATCAGCGCCTTCGGCGCTCCGGTCTTTTTCCCACGGGCGGCGGGGGAGGTAGTCGGGATGATGCCAGTCCATGATGGAGTGGTAAAAACAGAGGCGGATGCCTTCCTTTTTGCAAGCCTCGGCAAGCTCTTTCAAAATGTCCCGCTTAAACGGCGTCGCCATCACGTCGAAATCAGAGGTTTTAGAATCGAAAATGGCAAACCCGTCGTGGTGCTTGCTGGTGATGACGATGTATTTCATGCCGGCGTCTTTTGCCATGCGCACCCAGTCGTCGGCATTGAATTTCACCGGGTTGAACTGCTCCACGAACTGGTCGTAGGTTTCCAGTGGAATCTGCGCCGTGTGGCGAATCCATTCGCCGTACTCGGTTTTGCCGTTCCATTCGCCTGCCGGAACGGCATACAAACCCCAGTGGATGAACAAGCCGAAACGAGCCTCTTGCCACCACGCCATGCGCTGGTCACGGGCTTCTTTGGTTTCGTTCATGAAGTCTTGCGTGGTGGTTTGCTGCACTTTTTTCTGGCAGGAAATGGCAGCGAGGAGGAAGACGGAGAGGGCAAGCAGAGCTTGCTGGAAGTTGGCTTTCATTGCATTGAGTTTGGTTGGAAAATCAGTTTCAGAAAGGACGAATGTACGACCGGAAATAATGTGGTTGGAGATTACACTACCCTACAACAGAAAATCAAACATCATAAAGTATTGAAAACCAATTA
>CAZHLB010001054.1:0-2398 GCA_964533005.1 uncultured Saprospiraceae bacterium | reverse complement strand
ACAGATAAAACCATCGCTTGGGCAATCGGCGGCGGTACAGGCGTGGACATTGGATTGAGCGACTTTTTGACCGTCACGCCATTTTTCAAGTATCATTATTACCCGAATATCACTTGGCAAGGGCTGCCAGATGTCAAGGGGGAACAAGTAGATGTAGAGTCGGATGTGAAGATTTTGAGCGGCGGAATCCGGTTGGGACTTCGCAGCAGGAAATCGAGGTAGGTGAAGCTTAGACCCGTCAGCACTTGAAGTGCTACCCGATGCACTTAACTTAAGTTGCACGTTTCAAGTCATTGAAAACCAGAGTCTTGACTTGGCGAAAAGCTGACAGGTTGAAAATGCTTGATTTTGCTGGAAAAAATTTCCTTCGGAAATTTTTTCCAGCAAAATCAAGCATTTTCAACCTGTCAGCTTTAGGCTCGGCTTTGCCAAAAAGCAACGAATTCTCGTGCAAGCCGAGTTAAGTGCATTAGGTAGCACTTGAAGTGCTGACAGGTCTGAGGCATTCCTGAAATAAAAAAGTCCTGCCAGGAAACACATCCTGGCAGGACTTTTTTATTTGAAAACCAATGGCTTATGCCATTTTCAAAATAGGCAAACGGCGCTGCGCCCACTCGAAACCACCGAAAAGCACGCCCACAAAAAGCAGGTCGCCGAGCAAGGTTTTTCCAAAAAATGGAAGTGCAGCCACGTAACAAGTGCCCAAACCTGCGCCCGTGAGCGGGTACATCGTGCCGCTTTTCCAAACGAAGAAATTAGTCACCAGGAAAAAGAGAACTGACGAAGACAAGCTCGCAACCAGCAACCTGCCAGGGTTAACTTTTTGCAGCAAAACGCTTCCCAATACGACAATCAGCGCAAAAGCGAGATAGACTTCCCAGTTGGTAAACCAGGCAAAACCATCGTAATACCGGGCGTAGAAAAGATTGTCCAACAGCAAGTTGCTCATCCAAAGCGCCAAAAAAGGCACGAGAAAAGCCACCCATTTTTTGCTGAAATAAGCTGCCCCGAACAGCGCCATCGCACCGACCGGAGAGAAATTGAAGAACCCGGAAAGCCCGGTAGAAGGCGCAATCAAACGGCTCATGGCAGCAACCAGAACCATCAGGGCAAGAACGGCAAAGCGGAAATTATTTTTCGATTCAATCATGTCTGGATGTTTTTAAAGTAAGGTGGGCAAAAGTAGAAAAAGGACTGAATGGCTGAAAAAAGAAAACCCTTGCTTTGGAAGCAAGGGTCTCTAACCCAAACAAATAAACACAAAAACTACTTTTTAAGATGGAGCAAAGGTAACCGCTTGGTTAAAGAAAGCAAACCCGGCGGGATTTAGCTTCCCAAATTTTTGTGACACTGGAATTTTTAGGTTGGATTTTTTGAGCGCCTAAAATTCCAAGCAATGCCTGGTATTTCTTGTGAAATGAAAATATGAGAGATTCTCGTAGATTTTTTCAGAGAAAGTTAAGTTGGTTAACTAAATTTCTCAGACAAGTTCCGACTCGTCGTAATTCTTCCGTAGTTCTTTCAATTGCAGTTCTTCCTCTTTAGAGGGCATTTCCCGCTGCGATCTCAGTCTGTCCATTTCTTTTTTTATCTCCTTGTCCTTCCACGTCTCGCTCAAAATGCCGCTTCCGGGAAAACCAAAAACTCTCAGGTAATGAAAAACCACCCCAAGCCCCCAGAAAAAAGCCACCGGAAAAAGCGGAAATGGACGCCCTCTGCCGAAAATGGCGATGACCATGAATATCCCATTGAAAGCGAGGTAGAAAAAAAGGTGTTTGTAAAATTTTGCCTTTTCATCCACCCGGCGGCGGGCTTCCCGATAAATTTCTGGTTCCATGTTCTTGAAAATTAGTAATTGGTGACTGGTGATTGGTGATTGGTGATTGGGCTACCCAATCACCAATCACCAATCACCAGTCACCAATTACTTTTAAACAAACTCGGACTCGTCGTAGGACTTGCGAACCTCTTTCAGTTCCAATTTTTCAGGTTGTTCTTGCTTGTTGGCGCTTGCCTTCGCAGTTGGTTCAGGTTTGTCTTCCTTCATTTTTCTCAGTTCTCTTTCCATTTCCTGGTCTTCCCATTCCTTGCTTAGAATATTGAAACCGGGAATGCCAAACACTTCTACATAGTGAAACGCCAAACCAACGCCCCAACCCAAGAGCGGAAAATGAAACCACCATTGCGTAGGAGTGGTCACCATGTTTAAAACGAAAAGGAAAAAGTTGACGATGACGTACGCCATCAAATGCTGGTAAAAATCCTTCCGAGCCTTGACCCGCTTTTTTGCTTTTTGAATTTCTTCCTGGGAATACATTCTTAGTAGTGATTTGGTGATTTGGTGATTGGTGATTGGTGATTGGTGGCTGGTTGTTTGGGGAGGCCCCAAAACCAGGGA
>CAZHLB010001053.1:0-2398 GCA_964533005.1 uncultured Saprospiraceae bacterium | reverse complement strand
CAGAGGTTCTCTTCGAGAATGACAAAGCGACTTGCAGACGTGCAAACTTGCAGACAGGTGTTTCACTCAGACGCCACATGAGTCAAAATTTAAAGGACACATGCACAAGTACAGAAACCTCTTGTTTTACCTCGCCACCATTGGAGGTTTCTCGCTTTTGATGTATGCCATCATCCTGCAAGCCGAAGAAAAAGAAGCGGCGAAAGGCGTCCAACCCTTTCAACCCGGCAGCGGCAATAGTTGGCAACAATTCCAGGAAACCTGGAGCCACAACGTCGCTCACCCGCTCGCCATCCTGCTGCTGCAAATCATCACCATCATTTTTGCGGCGAGAATTCTGGGCTGGCTTTGCAAAAAAATCGGGCAGCCCGCAGTGGTGGGAGAGATTGCGGCAGGCGTTCTTTTGGGCCCCTCCTTCGTCGGCATTTATTTCCCTGAGTTCTCCGCTTTTCTTTTCCCGCTTCAGTCGCTCGGCAACCTCCAATTTCTCAGCCAAATCGGGTTGATACTTTTCATGTTCGTCGTGGGCATGGAACTCGACTTGAAAGTTTTGCGCCACCAGGCGCACGAAGCGGTCGTGGTGAGCCATGCAAGCATCATCTTTCCTTTTGCACTGGGCATCGGGCTGGCATATTTTATCTACGAAAAATTTGCTCCGCAAGGCGTTCATTTTCTGTCGTTTGCGTTGTTTTTGGGCATAGCCATGAGCGTCACGGCGTTCCCCGTTTTGGCGAGAATCGTGCAGGAACGAGGGTTGTCAAAGACCCGGTTGGGGGCGCTCGTCATCACCTGCGCCGCTGCCGACGACATCACCGCCTGGTGCATCCTGGCGGCGGTGATTGCCATCGTGAAGGCAGGTTCCATCGGCAGTTCGCTGTACGTTATTTTGCTGGCGGTGGGCTACGTTTTGGTCATGCTGAAAGTGGTGCAGCCATTTTTGAAGCGCCTCGGCGACATCTATTCCAGCAAGGAAGGATTGAGCAAACCTGTTGTCGGCATCTTTTTCATCTGCCTGCTGCTGTCGTCGTATGCGACCGAAGTGATTGGCATTCATGCCTTGTTCGGCGCATTCATGGCGGGGGTGGTGATGCCCGCCAACCTGAATTTCAGAAACCTTTTTATCGAAAAAGTGGAAGACGTGGCGCAGGTGCTGCTGCTGCCGCTGTTTTTTGTTTTCACTGGTTTGCGTACGCAAATTGGCTTGCTGGATGCCGGGTATTTGTGGCAAGTCTGCGGCTTGATAATCCTGGTGGCGGTGGCTGGAAAGTTTTTTGGCAGCGCCCTTGCCGCCCGCTTCGTCGGGCAAAGCTGGCGAGACAGCCTGACCATCGGGGCCTTAATGAATACAAGAGGTCTGATGCAATTCGTCGTGCTAAACATCGGCTACGACCTCGGCTTGATGACCTCGGAAGTGTTTGCCATGATGGTGATTATGGCATTGTTCACGACAGCCATGACGGGCCCCGCCCTGAATTTGATTGACCGTTTTTTGCCGGAACGAAAACCGCCCGTCCCCATCGAAGCTGAGCCAGAGAAGTACGACATTCTCATCTCCTTCGCCAACCCGGAAAGCGGCAAATCCATGCTCCGCCTCGCAAATAGCTTGGTGAAAAAATCGCCCGAACCGACCGAATCCGGTTCAAGCGTGACCGCCCTGCACCTGACGCCGAGCAATGAACTTCACCAATTCAATACCGACGAATACGAGCGGGAAAGTTTCGCCCCCATCGAAGCCGAAGCCCGTCGCCTGGAATTGCCGGTGACCCAAGTTTTCAAGCCGGTGCAAGACATTGACAAAGAAATCACCGAAGCGGCAAACCTGGGCGGCTTCGACCTGCTGCTGGTGGGAATGGGAACGTCCGTTTTCGAGGGCACTTTGCTTGGTAAAATTCTCGGCTTCACCAGCAAAATTATCAATCCCGAAAGGCTTCTCGACGCCATCACCGGCAAGGAAGGGCTTTTTGAAGACGCCCTTTTCGACGAGCGGACGAGGCAAATCATCAAGTCTTCCAAGGTTCCGCTCGGCATCCTGATGGACAAGGGTTTGACCAAAATCCACCACATTTTCATTCCCATCTTCTCCGCCAGCGACCTCTTTTTGCTGGACTTTGCGAAAAAATTGGCGGGCAACAACGGCGCACAAATCACCTTGCTGGACACCAGCGGCGTGTTGAAAAAGAACGGCGGGAAAGACGCCAGCCAAAATTTCGACCCCGCTGCTTTCCATTTTTATGGCAAAAACAAAATCGAAAAGGACTTCCTCGAGCGGCAGGATTTGATGCTCATCAGCCTGGCGAGTTGGAAAGAGGCGGTGGAATCGCAGAGCGTTTGGCTGTCGAACACGCCGTCGGTTTTGATTTTGAAGCCGTGAGCGAAGGTTGATAAAAGTTGATGAGGG
>CAZHLB010001052.1:0-2403 GCA_964533005.1 uncultured Saprospiraceae bacterium | reverse complement strand
GTGCGGGTTTTCCGCGGCCGGCGCTTCAAAAATTTTGAATGTGACGATGGCGTAATAAACGCCGCACCCCAAAACAGCCTGAAGGCTGTGCTACCGGCGCCAACCCTCAAGAATAGCCATGAAAACAAAATCCCTCTGGCACCTCTCCGCCACCTCGTCCGCCCTGCTCGAAGAAGACCTCGAACCGGCAGGCGACAACTTCCTCGAAATCGAAAGCCTGTTTTCCCTCGTCAGCACCGGCACGGAAAGATTGGTCGCCACCGGTGGCGTTCCACCTGCGCTTTTCAGCCAAATGCGAGTGCCGCACCAGGGCGGCGAGTTTTCATTTCCCATCAAATATGGCTACTCGCTCGTGGGCAAAGTGGCGACGCAGGGGCATCCGCTTTCCGGCAAAATCGTCCACCTGATGCACCCGCACCAGGAACGGTGCTTTGCTGCGGAAGCCGATTTGTTCCTCATTCCCGAAGGCATCCCACCGCAGCGGGCGGCGCTGTCGAGCAACTTGGGAACTGCCGTCACCGCCATTTGGGATTCCGGCGCAAGCGTCGGTGAGCGGGTGGCGGTGGTTGGTTTTGGCATCATCGGTTCGCTGGTTGCCAGGTTGCTTTCGCTGATGCCTGCCGTCGAGGTGGTCGTTTTTGAAAAAATGGAAGCTCGCCGGGAAGCCGCCAGCCGCCTGGGTTTTCAGCTTGCGCAAAGTCCTGTCTGCACTGCCAGTGCTGACAGGACTAGGACTGTTCAAGCTTTCGACCTCGCTTTTCACACAAGCGGCACGGCGGAAGGACTGCAACAATGCATCGAAATGGTTGGCATGGAAGGTAAGGTAGTGGAGTTGAGTTGGTACGGCTTGAAGGAAGTGCAGGTGTCGCTCGGCGGCAGTTTTCACATCGGGCGCAAGCAAGTCATCAGTTCGCAAGTGTCGCATATTCCAGCCAACCGCTCGGCGAGGTGGGACAGGCAAAGGCGCAAGACTGCCGTTTTTGAATTGCTGAAAAACCCCGTTTGGGATGAACACATCGGCAAAGTGATGCCTTTCGAGGAAGCGCAGAAGCTGTTTGAACAATTGCGGGTGGGCACGTTTTCGGAGTTGTCTTGCCTGCTTTCTTATCGTTGAAACTCAAAGCTGACAGGTGGTTTTTGGATGCCGGTCTTGAAAAATTTTCAATTTTTCAAGACCGGCATCCAAAAACCACCTGTCAGCTTTCGCTCAAATTTCCAGCATGTACGCTGTCAAAATCCGCCGCCACATCCTCATCGCCCATTCGCTGAAAAGCCCCGCTTTTGGCATGGCGCAAAACCTGCATGGCGCTACCTACGTCGTTGACGCTGAATTTCAAAGCCCCCGCTTGGACGAAAACAACATCGTAATTGACATTGAACTCGCCAGCCGGGTCTTGCAGGAAGCCTTGCAGCCGTTGAATTATCAGAACCTCGACGACCTGCCGCAATTTCAAGGCAAACTCACCACGACGGAGTTCCTGGCAAAGCACATCCACGAGGAGGTGTCGAAGCGAGTCCAGACTTTTTTTGATGGAAATTTGAAAATCACGCTCGGCGAGTCGCACGTGGCGTGGGCGTCTTTCGAAGGAGAGGTAAATGGTTGAATGGCTAAATGGCTCAACAGCCATTTAGCCATTTAGCAATTTAACCATCAAACATACTGCTGCACAATATTCTCCGTCACCACCTGTCCATCCAGCAAGCGAATAATGCGGTTCCCAAATTCGGCGCAATAAGGCGAGTGCGTCACCATCACGATGGTCGTGCCTTCCTGGTTGAGCTGCGCCAGGATTTTCATCACCTCGTCGCCGTTGGAGCTATCCAAATTGCCGGTCGGCTCATCGGCGAGGATGAGTTTGGGGCGGTTGACAATTGCCCTGGCGACGGCGACCCGCTGCTGCTGACCACCGGAAAGCTGCTGCGGAAAGTGGTTGCGCCGGTGCATCATGTTCATTTTTTCGAGCAACTCGTCCACCCGCTTTTTGCGCTCACCGCCGGGTACTTTGGTGTAGAGCATCGGCAGTTCCACGTTTTCAAACACGGTCAATTCATCGATGAGGTTGAAGCTCTGGAACACAAAGCCCAGGTTGTGCTTGCGCACGTTGGAGCGTTTGCGCTCCGGCAGGTTGCCGACCTCCTCGTCCATGAAAAAATAATCCCCGCCGCTGGGGCTGTCAATCATGCCCAGCACGTTGAGCAGCGTGGATTTGCCGCAGCCGCTGGGACCCATGATGGACACAAATTCCCCGGCTTTGATGTCAATGCTAACTTCGTTCAGCGCCGTAGTTTCCACCTCCTCGGTGCGATAAACTTTGACGAGCTTGTTGGTGCGAATCATACTTGCTTATTTGGTGATTTGGTGATTTGGTGATTTGGTGATTTGGTGGTGGGACGTCCGACGTC
>CAZHLB010001051.1:461-2409 GCA_964533005.1 uncultured Saprospiraceae bacterium | reverse complement strand
GTTGTGCCCGGGCGAAAATGTTCGTCTTTATTGATGATGACTTCCTGGCCTTCGGCATTTTTTACCTTCACGGGGATGATGCTTTTAGAAAATTTATGTTGCTCCCAAGCTTGAGCAGACAGGGTTTGGGAACGAACTGCAAACTCATCGAGTTGTGTTCGTGAAAAACCATACTGCTCGGAAATCATTTCTGCCGACAAACCTTGCGGGGTTATCATCATTTCGAAAGTACCCGTTGCGGTGCATTCGAAAGCAAACCAGTGGGCGTCATGCTCGTCACCGGCGAGGCAGGAGCAATCGCTCAAGGATTCCAGGACGCCGTTGCCTGCGTTGGTGTGGACGAAGACCTGTTGCGTGTTTTGCAGTTGCTGGGCGTCGCAACAGTTTTTTTGCGCCAGCAGGGCGCTCGATGCAAAAAGGGCAAGAGAAATGGAGAGGTAAAGTTTCTTCATACAAACGGATGATTGTTAAAGTGAGAATAGTTTTCAACCGCCAGGTGGCAGAAAGGGAAGGCTGTTAAGACTGTTTGCGCTTATCGAGACGAAAAAATTGACGGATTGGTTGGGGTAACGTTTTCGGATAGGATGCAAAGGAAAAAATAAAGTTGTCTGCGTGGGTTGGTTTTCCAAACTAACAATAGGGCTGTCAGGCATTTTACGGAATGACTTTGCTAAAAAGACGAAACCCGGCGAGGATGTCCTGCCAGGTTTTTCAAAAACAAAAACGGCTTGGGCGGTCACCGCCCAAGCCCGATAAAGGATTAGCAAGTTATGATGGCTAAAATAAAATTTGTGATTGGTGACTGGTGATGGGTGATTGGGGCGCCCCCAATCACTAATCACCAATCACCAATCACCAATTAATCCACGTTGTCGTGCAGGTAAGAATTGCTCTCCCGGAATTGCGGCTCGTCGTCCTCTGAAATCGTCCAGCGGGAGTAGGCAGGCTCGTTGGCAGCCATCTGCTCTTCGAGGCTGACGCCCCGGCGCAGGTAGGCTGGCTCGCTCTCCAACTCATTGACCGTCTGCGGATTGCTCAACTTCGGCTTTGTGGCGAGGTTGGCGAGGCGCTCCTTGCGGCGGCGCTCCATTTCGAGGCGATGTTTGCGCTCCTCCTCTTCCCGGTCACGGTTGCTTTCCTTGACGTAAGGCTCGTTGCGGCGGGTGCTGAAAAAATCAGACTTGCCGTTGCCCCGGACGCTGTCGAACTCGAACGTGTTGGCGGCTTCCGGCTCGTCCATGATGCCGTACAAACCGAGGACGCTCTTGTTCGGGCGGCGCTCGTCTTCGTCGAGGGAGACCCGCACCTGGCTGGCGTTGGAGGCAGAAGAAGTTCCCGCTCTGCCGGTGGCTTCGGCAGCGCTTTTGCGAGTGTTGCGCTCGAAACCTGTAGCAATCACCGTGACGCTGAGTGCATCGCCGAGGCGTTCGTCGAAGCAATTTCCCCAGATGAGGTTCGTGCCTTGACCAGCTTCTTCCTGGACGAATTCGGTGATTTCAAAAATCTCGTCCATCGTCACTTCCTTCCTGCCACTGGAGATGTTGAGCAGGATGTGCTTGGCTCCACGAATATTGTTTTCCTCCAAAAGTGGCGAGTTAAGTGCCTCATCCACCGCACGTTTTGCCCGGTGGTCGCCTTCTGCCATTGCAGTGCCCATGATGGCGACGCCGCTGCCCCGCATGACCGTGTTCACGTCCTCAAAATCCACGTTGACGTAGCCGGGAACGGTGATGATTTCGGCAATGCCTTTGGCGGCGGTGGTCAGGATGTTGTCGGCTTGCCCGAAGGCTTGCGACAGCGACAAGTTGCCGTGAATGGCTTTGAGCTTGTCGTTGGAAATCACGATGATAGTGTCCACGAATTTTTTCAATTCATCCAGCCCTTCCGTGCCTTGTGACACCCGGCGGTTGCCTTCAAAAGTGAAAGGCAAGGTCACGATGCCGACGGT
>CAZHLB010001051.1:0-451 GCA_964533005.1 uncultured Saprospiraceae bacterium | reverse complement strand
GGATGTCCATTTCCTGCGCCGTTTTGGCGATGATGGGCGCTGCGCCAGTGCCCGTTCCGCCGCCCATGCCGGCGGTGATGAAGAGCATTTTGCAGTCTTTCGAGAGGTAGTTTTTCACCTCCTCGATGCTCTCCTCGCAGGCGAGTTTGCCGATGTTTGGCTTGGAACCTGCGCCTCGACCTTCGGTCAAGGTGGGCCCCAATTGGATTCTGACAGGCACGGGACTAAGTTCCATTGCCTGCTCGTCCGTATTGCAAATGGCGAAGTCAACGCCAACGATGCCTTGCTTGAACATGTGGTTGACCGCATTGCTGCCGCCGCCACCGACGCCAATCACCTTGATGATTGGGCTATCATTTTTCTCGTCGATAAGTTTGAAAATCATAACTGCTCATTTGGAGGTATGAGGTGTGAGGTATGAGGTATGCTGGACATACCTCATACCTCACAC
>CAZHLB010001050.1:0-2413 GCA_964533005.1 uncultured Saprospiraceae bacterium | reverse complement strand
GCGATCAGGTCGCCCGCAGCGTACCAGCCTGCCGAAGGCGGCTCGCAACTCGTCTGCGAAACGCCGTCCGAGTAGCCGTCGTCATCGAGGTCTTTCCACCAGGTTTGCGGAGCGCCGGTGTTTTCCACGACGACCATTCCGCCGCTTTCCGTGCAGCCGGACGAGCCATAAACCTGCACCAAAATTGGGTACGTACCGGAAGGTAGGTTGTTGAAAACGCCCGTCAAATTGAAGCTCTGCCCGCCATTGATGGAGTAGCCAAGTTGCGCATTCGGAACAGTGGGAGCTTCGGCGACGATGGTGATGCTGCCGTCGGTCATGTCGCAATTTTCAGCCGTGGCAGTCACGCTGACGATTTCGATGAAATCGGGAATGGTCACGATGGCGGTGCAAGTCCCCGTGTTGCCGTGCCCGTCGTTGACGGTGAGCGTGACGGTGTTTGCGCCAGCATCGCCGCAATCGAACTGGTTGGGCGAGACGCTTTGCAGGTTGACCGTGCCGCAATTGTCGCTGCCGGAGGCGAAAACTTGCGCAGGCGAGATGCTCACATTGCCCGTTGCGTTCAGGTTGACCGTGATGTTTTGGCAAACGACCGACGGGTCAATATTGTCCTGCACGGTCACGATTGCGTTGCAAGTCGAACTGTTGCCGTTCACGTCGGTCACGGTCAGCGTGACTGCGTTTGTGCCGATGTTGGCGCAGCCGAAACTGGTCAGCGACAGGCTCAAAAGTTCGATGCCGCAAGCGTCCGTGCTGCCGTTGTTCACTGCCGCCGCCGTCGTCGAGCCGCTGCCGTTTGCGTCGAGTTGGACGGTGACGTTTTGGCAATGAGCGACCGGGGCAACGTTGTCCTGCACGGTAATCGTGGCGGTGCAACTATTCGAGTTGCCTGCCGGGTCGGTGGCGGTCAAAGAGACCGTGTTTGCGCCGACTTGCGAGCAGTTGAAATTAGTTTGGTTCAGGCTCAAACTGAACGAGCAGTTGTCCGTCGAGCCGCTGTTCACTTGCGCCGGGGTGATGTTCGCCGTGCCGCCGCTGCCGAGTTGAACGGTCAAATTCTGGCAGTTGGCGTCGGGCGAAATCAAGTCTTGGACAGTCACCGTCGCCTGGCAAGTGCTGGTGTTTCCGCTTCCGTCGCTGACGGTCAACGTCACCGTGTTTCCACCCAAATTATTGCAGTTGAACGAGTTTGGCGAAACAGAGACCGGGCTTGCCGTGCCACAAACGTCGCCGCTGCCGTTGTTCACCTGGCTTGGCGTGATGCTCACCTGCCCGGCGGCGTTGAGTTGCACGGTGATGTTTTGGCAATTCGCCACCGGGTTGGTCACGTCCTGAACGGTGACGGTGGTGGTGCAGGTTGCATCGTTGCTCCTGCCGTCGGTGACGGTGAGTGTGACCGTGTTTGCGCCGAGGTCGCTGCAGTCGAAAGTGGTTTGCGAAAGCGACATGGAGGCAATCGTGCAGTTGTCGGTCGAGGCGTTGTTTACTGCCGCAGCCGTCGTGCTTGCCGAGCCGTTGCCGTCGAGTTGAATGGTGACGTTTTGGCAATTGGCGTCGGGGTTTTCCGAGTCCACATAGTTCGGGTCGGCGATGTCCGTTTGCAGGTCGCAGTCGTCGTCCACGTTGTTGCACACCTCGACTTCGTCAGGGTTGACGGAAGGATTGGTGTCGTCGCAATCGTCATCGTTTTCGGCGTAGCCAATGGGTGACTCGCAAGCCTGCGTCGTGCTGTTCGGGTTGCCGTAAAAGTCGCCGTCGGTGTCGGCGTAATAAGTGTTTTGCACACCTTCATCAATCTGCGTGTCGCAGTCGTCGTCCACTTCATTGCAGGTTTCCTCTGCGCCAGGGTTGATGGAAAGATTGGTGTCGTCGCAGTCATCATCGTTTTCGACATAGCCGGAGGGAGTGGTGCAAGCCTGCGTCGTGCTATTCGGGTTGCCGTAGAAGTCGCCGTCGGTGTCGGCGTAATAGGTGTTTTGCACACCTTCATCAATCTGCGTGTCGCAGTCATCGTCCGTTCCGTTGCAAAATTCCTCTGCGCCAGGGTTGACGGAAAGATTGGTGTCGTCGCAATCATCATCGTTTTCGACGTAGCCGGAGGGAGCGTCGCAAGCCTGCGTCGTGCTGTTCGGGTTGCCGTAGAAGTCGCCGTCGGTGTCCGCATAGAAAGTGGTTTGCACACCTTCATCAATCTGCGTGTCGCAGTCGTCGTCCGTTCCGTTGCAAAATTCCTCTGCGCCAGGGTTGACGGAAAGATTGGTGTCGTCGCAGTCATCATCGTTTTCGACGTAGCCGGTGGGAACGGTGCAAGCCTGCGTCGTGCTGTTCGGGTTGCCGTAGAAGTCGCCGTCGGTGTCAGCGTAATAAGTGTTTTGCACACCTTCATCAATCTGCGTGTCGCAGTCGTCGTCCA
>CAZHLB010001049.1:0-2420 GCA_964533005.1 uncultured Saprospiraceae bacterium | reverse complement strand
GCGGTTGTCAACGCCGGAAAGGCTGCCCGTCGGCGGTTTCAACCCATAATTTTTCACCATCGCAGCATGGATGTCTTTGGTGTAAATCATGTCGAACGTTGCCGTCCAGCCAGTTCCGAATTTCTGGTCGTAGCCCAAATTGGTACGCCACACCTGAGGATATTTGAAATCCGGGTCGGTCACGCAGTAAAAAAAGAAGTTCGGATTTGCCACTTGGTTGCCAACCCAAACAAACGGGAAGCGCCCAGTGAACAAGCCAGTGCCACCCCGAATCTGCGAAGTCTGGTCGCCAGTCACGTCGAAGTTGAAGCCGAGGCGGGGAGACAGCAACGGCTTTTGTTCGGGCAGCACCGTGTGGTCGAAAGTGACCGGGTCTCCTTCCTCGTCGGAATAAATGATGGAGGGGTCGTAGCAGCAGTTGCGGTCAATGTTTTCCTGGATTTTTTCATCCGTGTCGAAATACAGCGGCATGTCGCTGCGCAAACCCAGGGTCAGGGTCAGGTTGTTGTTCACCGCAATTTCATCCTGCGCATAGATTGCCCATTGCCCCATGTTGGTTTCCGCCAAAGCCCAGGTGTCGTTGGCGTCGTTGTCAATGGCGGCTTGCCGGGCGGCGGCGACCTCCGCTTTGAAATCGTCGGAAGTGACCAAACTTTCAAAATCGGCGATGTCCACGTCGGGGAAGAAAACCCTTGCACCGTAGCCCGTCAGGTTGAAAGAGTTGTCAAATTCGAACCGCTCGAAGCTCGTGCCCAGGGTCAGCGTGTGCTTGTTGAGGTAGATGTTGAAGTTGTCGTTGACTTGATACACGGTCTGGTCGAGGCGGTTGTGAATGCTGAATGGCTCGTGCCCGGCGACGATGTAGCGGATGCCGTCCTTGCCAATGTTTAGCACCGGGAACGGCTCGCTGAATGGGTCACGGCTATCCTTGAAAGACGAGAAACCAGCCTGGAATTTGTTTGAAAACTTGTTCCCAAAAATGCTTTTCAACTCCACGATGCCTGAATACAACTTGTTGTTGATGCGGTAGCCGGAGTTTTCAAACTGCAAAGTGACCAGGTCGGGGCCCCGGCGACCGATGGCGGATGGGTGCGCCGGTTTGTCTCTGACCGCATCCAGGAAGTTGAAAGTGGTGGTCAGGTGATGTGCCCGGCTGAGGTTAAAATCAAATTTCAACAGCCCTTTTTGGTTGTCCGTGTTGTGTTTGTAGCCTTCATAATCGCCTGTTTCATAACCATGTGCGCTGCTCAACAGGCTCGAAACCATTTCCAAATCCGACGCCAGCACCCTGGAAACGTTTGCGCCAGCCTGCCCCCGGTTGGCATCGTAGTAGGAGCCGAGGTCGCTGCGCCGCTCGATTTCGAGGTTGGCAAAAAAGAAAATCTTGTTTTTGACAATGGGCCCCCCGATGGCAAAGCCAGTTTGCAGCGCCCGCAAATCGCCCCGCCGAACTTCGGTGTCCTCGACTTTGACGCCGAGCATGTCCTTGTTGCGATAGTAAGCGAAGACAGAGCCGGTCAATTTGTTCGTCCCCGACTTCGTCACGGCGTCAATCGAAGCGCCGGTGAAACCTGCCTGGGTCACGTCGTAGGGTGCAATCGAGACGGTGATTTGGTCAATCGCATCCAGCGAAACCGGCTGCGCATCGGTCTGTCCGCCCGGCGTCGGTGCGTCCAAACCGAAGGGGTTGTTGAAGATGCTCCCGTCGAGTGAGAAGTTATTGAACTGGTCGTTCCGACCGGCGAAAGACATGCTGCCATCCGGCTGCGTCGCTGCCATTGGATTGAGTCTGGTCAGGTCAGCCGCCGAGCGGGTAATGGTCGGCAGGGTCTGTAGCTGCTCGCCGGAGATGAAAGTAGCAGCGCCAGTTCGGTCAGGATTGATGGCAGAACCTGCGCCCGCCCGCACTTCGACCTCCTGTAACTGGACGCCTTCCCGCAGCGTGAGCCGCAATTGCCTGGTCTCGCCAAGTTTCAAAAAGACGTTTTCCACCTTGTCCGCCTGAAATCCCGTGAACGAAGCTTCGACCGTGTAGGGCCCGCCAATCCGCACGTTGGGCAGCGTGTAGCCACCATCATCACGAGTGACGACGCCGTAAATCGTGCCCGAAGGCAAGTGCGTTGCAACGACAGTTGCGCCGGGAAGTCCTTGCCCGCCCTCGTCGAGAACGGTTCCGGCAATGGAAGAGGTAGTGACTTGCGCAGCAGCGGAAGCCGCCAGCAGCAAGCAAACAGCGAAAGAGAAGAATACTTGTTTCATACAAATTTGATTAGTGAGAAGAATGGTTAGAATGTCTAAGCAAATGTAAAAACAGGATGACGGCAAGCTGAGGGGGAGGTGAAATGGGTGGGATTTATTTTTCCACATGCGCCAATCACCCCCCCTGCCCCCCCCCCCACGGGGGTGTTGTCCAGCGTGGT
>CAZHLB010001048.1:0-2424 GCA_964533005.1 uncultured Saprospiraceae bacterium | reverse complement strand
ATGGTGAAAAAAAATATCATGTTTGCTAAAGGGTTTTTGGTTTTTGGTCACTGTTTTTTGGCCCGCCCAAAACACCAGACACCAGTCACCAATCACCAACCACCTCATCAATCAGGTTCAAATCCAGCACCGTTTTCCCGTCCTCGCCAGGGTAATACATCAGTTTGAAGCGCACGTTCCAGAGAATTTCGTCGTCCGTGTACGAGTACTGCGTGTGAACCATCTGCGAAAACGACTCGTCAAAAGCTTCAATCAAAGCAATCACTTCCACCTCCATCTCCGCCAAATCCGCTGCCGTTTTACCCCAAAATGGGCTGGCTTCGTCAATCGGGTGAACGATGTTCCAGTTCAGCGAGAGCATCATGGCTTTGTCCAATTCGAGTGGCAGGCGGGCGAATTGGCGGCGCTTTCCACCTTTCCCGTCGTCCGCTACCCACGACAGGTTGACTTTGGCTTCCACGTCAATTAGCTGATTGTTGCGGCGGTTGACGATGCGAAATTGTAAGCTCTTGCAGCACCGGTAGGGTGCGATGATGGCGTTTTTGCTGAAAGCAAGTTGCGCCTGCGGCTTGGAAAATCGGGCGAAGAGGATGCCGGTGATGATGGCAAAAGTGAGCACGCCCGTCAGGGCAATGATGGTAGCAAGGAAATTGGTAGAAATACAGGCAGGACTGATGCTGCCGTAGCCAACGGTGGTGAAAGTCTGAACGCTGAAAAACCAGGCGTGCAGGAAATTGCGCACTGCGTCTTCGTCTTTCACACCGTTCAAACATTCCACGCCGAAAGCAGAGACAACGAGCGCAAAAAACAGGTTGACGGAGATGTAGTAAACCAGCACTTTCCAGAGGAATGGCTTGAAAGGCATCTCCACCAAATCCTGGTAAGGCGTCCAGTTTTTTTCGCCGATGCGCTCGACATTGAATGCGCCGGATTTGTTGAGCAGGCGCTGGTTTCTGCCGGTGATGCGGGTGCCGAAGCCGAGGTCGGCGGCTTCTTTTGGCTTGTTTTCTTCCATATTTTGATATTGAGATATTGGATATTGGCGGCGCAATATCCCAATATCCAATAGCTCAATATCCATGCGTTTTTGGCTCCTGTTTTTGCTGTTGAATTTCCTGCTTTTCGTGCCTGCCTGGCTTTTCCATTTTGACGGTTCGGCATGGTTTCCCGCCTGTGGATTTTTCTACCGGGAGAATCTTGATGCCTTTCGATTTTCGGCTGATTTCATGGTGCTGACCGGGGCGCTATTCTTTTTTCCCGGCAATAAAACTTACAGCCGAATCGCAGGCGCAGCCTTGACAATCAGCTACTTGCTCTTGTTTTCCTAC
Source organism: uncultured Saprospiraceae bacterium (assembly GCA_964533005.1). Lineage (GTDB taxonomy): Bacteria > Bacteroidota > Bacteroidia > Chitinophagales > Saprospiraceae > UBA6168. The sequence continues at coordinate 1,096 of CAZHLB010001048.1, read as the reverse complement.
GCTATTTTTAATGCCTTTTACCAAAGATTTTATGCTGAGACGCCTCACTTTTACAGCGAGCTAGTCATGGCAAAAGAAGCACTGCCAATTATGTGGCTCAACATCGGCAGGGAGGCGAGGCTGACCAATCATTTGCTCGTATTTGGCGCAGCGTTGCTTGCCATTGGCGGGGTGGTTTTTTTGCTGAAAAAAATGAAAGTGGCGGTCGGCAAGTGTCAAAGACCTGTCAGCACTTTGAGTGCTGACAGGTCTGGGCTTTTGGCGACCCGGTGGGGCATGGCTGGCTTGCTGGCAGCAGCTCTTTTCTCCCATTTTTTCATCGAAAAAAAAGACACCCGGCAAGAGCGACTTGAGTTTCAATGGATTGCGAAGCAAGTCATCAAAAGTTGCCGCTTCGAGGAGCCGGGAAGATTCAAACAACTGCCTGCCCCGCTGCCGCATCAGGCTTTTTTGGAGAAAGAATTACCCGCCAAACCGGATATCTATTTCATCGCCGTCGAAGCTTACGGAGCGGTGGCGAGCCTTGCGCCAGAGCTTGCCGGTGACTTCCAAATACTCGCTGGGAAGTTGGAACGGCAACTCGACAGCGCAGGCTGGCATTCCGCTTCGACCTATTCTTGTTCGCCCATCATTGGCGGGCGCTCGTGGCTCGGTTTCACCACTGCTTTGACCGGCATGCACCTCGGCAATCAGGCGCACTACAACAACCTTTTCAAGTGTAATCCTGACTTCCCGCACCTGGTGCGGATGCTGAACTCGAACGGCTATTTCACCGCCCGCCTTTCCACGCTTCGCAACAGCCCGTTGGCTGACAGCATTTTGCCGACGAAAGAGCTGAACCGTTTTTGGGAATTTGACCGCTTCGTTCAGTTCAGCGACATTCCCTACCGGGGTTTTCAGTACGATTTGTACGGCGGCATTCCTGACCAGTATTCGTTTGGATTTGTGCGGGATTCCGTGCTGGCGCAAGTCCGGCAGCCCCGGTTTTTGTTTTTCATCACGATGAGTTCACATTATCCGTGGTACGAGCCGCCGCCGGTGGTCGGGGATTGGCGGCAGTTGGATGGGATTCAAAAAAAGGACAAGCCTGAGAAGA
>CAZHLB010001047.1:0-2427 GCA_964533005.1 uncultured Saprospiraceae bacterium | reverse complement strand
AAAAAGTTGCGTCCCTACGGGACTGGAAGGTTGAGGGTTGACTCGTTGCTACCGATGTTGAGTCCCTACGGGACGAGCACCTTGAAATCATAATTGAGTCAATCAAATTAAACATGAAACGAAAATCAACCTTCCTCCTCGCCTTCCTGCTGCCCCTCCTGACAGCCGCCCAAATCCCGCTCGAAACCTGGAAATTCAGCACCGGCGACGACCCCGCCCGGGCAGCCCCCGCCTTCGACGACAGCGCCTGGGCGAGCATCAAAGGCTCCACCGTTTATGAAAACCAGGGCTACGACGGCTACAACGGCTACTCCTGGTACCGGGTGAAATTCACCTTGCCCGCCTCGCTGCGAGAGCAGTCTTTTTTGAAAGACAGCCTGCGCATCATCGTCGCCAGGGTGGACGACATTGACGCCACCTACCTCAACGGCGTGAAAATCGGGCAGACCGGCTCCTTCCCCGAAGAGCCTGGCGGAGCGAAAGGCATCTACGACAAACTGCGCCGCTACGCCCTGCCTGCCAACCACCCCGCCATTCACTGGGATGCACAAAACGTAATAGCCGTGCGGGTTTTTGACGGCGGCGGCGGCGGCGGGCTTTGGGGGCTTGTACCGAGCGTGGGCATGGTGGACGTGATTGATTTCCTCTCGCTCAATGCCGACGCAGGGGCTTTCGACTTTTCAAAAAAAGGATTTATCACAAAAGAAGTCAGGGTGGAGAGCAAGTTTGCGCAAGCGGCAAGCGGCACTTTGACACTGCGGGTGCAGCCAAAAAAAGGCAAGCCGCTGGTGCAATCGGCTGCCGTGACGCTGACGCCGGGCGGCACGTTCAACCACGTGTTTGAATTTCAGAACCTGGAAAACGCCGTCGTGACCTACGTTTTCTCCGAAAAAAACACCGGCAAAACCCTCTCCGCTTCGCAAATCACGCCGTACCTCCTCACTCCGCCGGAAAAGCCGGAGCCGAAAATCACCAACGCCGCCGTCTTTGGCGCAAGCCCCGGCAAGCCCTTCCTCTGGGCGCTTCGGGCAACCGGCGAGCGACCGATGAGTTTTGGCGCAACAGGTTTGCCCGCCGGTTTGAAAATTGACTCGAAAACAGGCATCATCACAGGTAGCGTGGCAACGGCGGGCGATTATTCCGTCAAGTTGACGGCGGAAAACCGCCTCGGCAAAACCTCGAAAACCATCCAAATCCGCATCGGCAAAGACCTGCTTTGCCTCACCCCGCCCCTCGGCTGGAACTCCTGGAATTGCTGGGGCATTGCCGTCTCCGACGAGCGGGTGCGCCAATCGGCGGATGCGCTGGTCAGTTCCGGCTTGGTCAATCACGGCTGGGCGCACATCAACGTGGACGACGGCTGGCAGGGCAAACACAATGAGGCAGGCGAGATGTCTGCCAATGAAAAATTCCCCGGCATGAAAGCCCTTGGCGACTATCTGCATGGGCAGGGCTTGAAATTTGGCGTCTATTCTTCGCCCGGCGCCAGCACCTGCGGCGGCTTGGAAGGCTCGCTCCACCATGAATTTTCCGACGCAAAAACCTGGGCAAGCTGGGGCGTGGACTACGTCAAATACGACTGGTGCAGCTACACCGACTTCCTCGGCAAGCCGCAAAAAGACTGGTCGCTGGAGGAGCAAGCCCTGCCCTATCGCAAACTCAGCGACGCCCTCGAAGCCACCGGCAGGGACATCATTCATAGCGTCTGCAACTGGGGCATGGGCGACGTGTGGAACTGGGGAAAACAATCCGGCGGCCAACTCTGGCGCACCACCGGCGACATCGAAGACAGTTGGGAAAGCCTGTACGCCATTGGTTTTTCGCAGGCAAAAATCACGGCTCACGCAAGTCCCGGCGGCTGGAACGACCCCGACATGCTCATCGTCGGCTGGGTCGGCTGGGGCGACAAACTGCACCAAACCAAGCTCACCCCCGCCGAACAATACACCCATATCAGCCTTTGGGCGATGCTTTCCGCCCCCCTGCTCATCGGCTGCGACCTCGGCAGGCTCGACGCTTTTACCTATAATTTATTGGCAAACGACGAGCTGCTCGCCATCAACCAGGACGCCCTCGGCAAGAGCGCCATGCTGGTCAAAAAAACGGACGACACACAAATCTGGGTGAAGGAACTGGCTGACGGCAGCCGGGCGGTCGCCGTGTTCAACCTGTCGGAAAACGACCGAAACATTAACTTGAACTGGCAGGAAATGGGGCTGAAAGGCTACAAAAAACTGCGGGATGCCTGGCGGCAAAAGGACTTGGGCAAAGCAAAAAAGGAGTTTTCGGCGGAAGTATTCGGGCATGGGGTGGCGGTGCTGGTGTTGCGATAAGGGCTAAAAAAATCAACTCCTCCGCCTCAAAAATCTATGGTTCTCAGACAATTCTTGTGGGACGCGAGGAGGATGGGAACGCGGATGACGCGGA
>CAZHLB010001046.1:0-2428 GCA_964533005.1 uncultured Saprospiraceae bacterium | reverse complement strand
TATTCTGATTAATTGATTGATGAGTACATGATTACATGATTGTTCATGTAATGTAAGATGGCGGGATGGACGATGCCCCAGACATCGCCCATCCAGCCATCTTCCATTCCATCAACAATCATGTAATCATGTACTCATCAATCATTTAATCAGAATAAGGGTGGAATATTTCCATGAAAAAATTGACCATTTCCTTTTCCAATGCAATTGCAGCGGCGCTGGTTTTCGTGATGTTTTCAGGCTGCTATTCGTTCCAAGGCATTGGCATTCCGCCTGACGTGAACACGTTTTACGTGCAGCTTTTTGAAAATCAATCGGCAGGCGCAACACCCACCTTGCCTCGTGATTTCACCGAGCGGCTGAAAGATAAAATCCGCACGGAAACCCGCCTGAAAGAAAACGATGAAAGCCCCGACGTGGAATTTTCCGGCTCCATCACTGCCTTCGACGTGACCGCCGAAGCGCCAAAAGCGGGCGAGACTATTGGCTTTAACCGCCTGACTATCAGCGTAAACGTCCGCTTCGTGAACCACAAAAACGAAAAGGCGAACTGGAACCAGCAGTTCTCCTTCTTTGACAACTTCGACGCTAGCCAGAACTTGCTCGACGTGCAGGAGCAACTCGTTGACAACATCAGCCGGGAATTGGTGGAGCGGATTTTCAATAAAGCGTTCACCAACTGGTAAAATTTCCCGTCCCGGAGGGACGCAACATCGGTAGCACTTGCCGCAACCCCCAAGTTTTTCGGTCCCTACGGGACGTTAAGTTGGCTTCAAGTTACCTCCTAAATTACAGTCCTTTCACCTTGCCCTCCAGCCAGCTTTGATTAAAAATCGTCTCCGCCTCCTCCATGTCTTTCTCCAATTTTTCCACCTCCGCCAGCCATTTTTCAACCTTGACAAAACCCTTGCTCATCTTGAGCCGGAACGCCCGCCGGGTGAATTTCAACAAGTTGAAATAGCCTCGTTTTTGAAAATCTGACAGCGTTTTGTTCCGCTTTAAAAATTGCTGGAAAGCTTCGGTCAGCGCCAGCAAAGCCTCCTCCTCCTCCAAATCGAAATACGTCCGCAGCAGCATGGACTTGGCGTCGAGGTTGTAGCGGAGGTCGGTGAATTCGACTTGTAGCAGCAGCCGCATTGCCTCGTCGAAGCGACCCAGGTGGTGATTCCAGGCGGCGAGATTGTAGCGATAGGCATTTTCCGCCGCCTCCGGGTGCAGGCGTTGGCGGTAATTTTCGAGGAATTGCCGCACCCATTCATGTTCGCCAAGCCGCAAGCCGGTAGTCACGATGTTTTTGAAATGCCACTCCGGCAGGTAGCCGTCCAGGAAAATCAATTCCATCTCCAACTGCGAGCGGTAGATGCCAAACAGCTTTTCCAAAAAAGCCTGGTTGCCCTTGTTGATTTGCTCGATGCAGAAGTTTTGGAGGTAGTTGTAGACGTTTTGCAAGTCGCCTTTTGGCAAGGCATTTTCGTGTGCCCGCACTTCTTCGAGCGTCTGGTTGTAAAGCGCCAAATCATTGCTTTTCAGCATTTTGTAAAGGTGGAAATAGACGGCGACGGGTGGGAGGTCAGCGAATCGCTGACGGTTTTCTTCGAGTTCGGACACGAGTTTTTCGAGCAGGCTGTCTTCAAAAATCAGGTTCAGCAGTTTGCTTCGCTGGTGCAATTCGCAGGCATCCCGCAGCTTTTCGGAGAGGTAAAAAGCGTTGAGCCAGTGCTGTTTTTCAGCCAGGTGGTTTTGCTCGTGGCGGGAAAGCTGGGTGGCGAGGGCGTCTTTTTCGGCGGCGAGGCGGAATTGGGATTCAAAAAATTGGGTGTCAATAATCGTAGGGGCGACCCTTGCGGTCGCCCTGGTGCCAATTTCTAATGCCACCACACCAGGGCGACAGCGAGGGTCGCCCCTACGAATTGCCAGCTTTTTTTCTAAAATCGAAAGCTGGTTTTTTCTGCGCAAATGCCTGAACAGCAAGGCGCTGTCTTCGAGTAAGTTTTCCTCTTTCGCCTGTTCGACCGTTAAAAATTGCTCGAACAGGCGAAGCGAATAGGTGAAAATCACTGCCAATTCCTGCTGGTTGTGTGCATTGCCGGGAAACAGCTTTTGGTAAATCGCAGCTCGGTCGCACTTCTTTGGCGTGAAATCAGGGTAAATTTCGCCCAGGTAAGTTGCCAGCGCCCGCACTTCCTTGTGTTTGTTGAAATACGGCGAATGGGCGAACTCACAAAAGCGGGTCGCTTCCTTGCGGGAGAGGGTTGCAAAAAGTTGAAGCAAGGCGTGGTTGTGCATATTTTTTGGCTCTTCGTGATTTCGTGTGGGTTACATCTATCATCTTGTAACCGCCCGTTTCAACGGGCGGGACTTACAGACCCCTCTCCCCACATCTATCATCTTTACAAGACATCAACATCGGATGCGGATGTTTTGTAAA
>CAZHLB010001045.1:0-2430 GCA_964533005.1 uncultured Saprospiraceae bacterium | reverse complement strand
GTGAAATCATATTTGGCGACCCTTTTCAAAAATTGACTTATGAGACAGCCTCGAGTGTGCGGCGAATGAATTCGCCGGTACAATTTGCCATCAAAGCTTGGCTGGCTGGCTAAAAATCGTGCTCACCGGGCAGACGCTTTCGCAAGCCATGCAAGCAATTTCGCAAGGTTTGCCAACGGCAATCGTGTCGAATTCGCTGATGAATCTTGCCTTTTGCGGGCAAATCGCAACGCAAGCCCCGCAATGAATGCAGGCATTCCAGCCGATTTGAAAAATGACGGGCGGTCGTTTGGTCATGATTCCGAAGGTTGAGAGAGGTTGAGGAGGTTTAGAAGGTTTAGCCGTAAACCTTCTAAACCTCCTCAACCTCTCTCAACTAAATTTTCTTGTATTCAGAAGCCGGGCTGAAATAGCCCGACATCGTTTCGTAGAGCATTTCATCCCGGCGGGCGATGTCTTTGGTTTTGAAAATGGCAGACTTCACGGCGTATAGCTTCCACATTTTGTTACCCAGTTTCTCCAGCCAGGAATTTTGATAGGCTTGCAGGTTTTGCCGGTCGGGAGGGCGGTTGCTGCGAAGCAATTCCGAAAGGAAATCGCCTGCGATTTTGCCGCCGCTCAATGCCGTGTGGATGCCGCCGCCGGTAATTGGATTCACGTGACGGGCGGCGTCGCCGACGAGGATGAGGTTTTGGGCAAACTGCACCTTCAACGGAGCGGCGAGCGGCACTCCCCCACCCTGTATTTCGAGGATGCGGCAATCTTTGAAACGGTCTTTGAAAAAGGATTGGCGGATGAAATTGTCCAGGTGCCACTGGGCATTTTGCTTAGTCATGGTTCGGGCGACGCCCAGCCCGATTTCGGCGTAGCCGTGACCTTTTGGAAAAACCCAAGCGTAACCGCCCGGCGCCCAGCGATGCCCGGTGATGATTTCGAGCAAGCCGTCAGTTTCCACTTTGTCCACCACAAATTGCAGGCAACTCGCCAGTTCGTTCAGGCGGATGTGGGTGCGCAAACCAGCCCATTTTCCCACCTGCGATTGCAAGCCGTCCGCTCCGACCAGCACTTTTGTTTTTACCTCAATTTCCTGGTTGAAGCGGCGCAGGAACACCTTACAATCCCCATTTCCATTGGGCAGATAGCCCAAACCTTCCGTTTTCAGCCAAACTTCGACGCCTGCCTGCTCCGCTTTTGTCATCAAAAAACGGTCGAAACGGCGGCGGTCAACGACGTAGCCGAGGGGTCGCCTGCCAACGCCTTCGCCATATTCTTCGGGCTTGATTTGGCGGTAATCAGTGGTCGTTTTTTGTCCGTCCTGGTTGAAAATTTTGAAACCGTAGATGGGTTCGTGGATGAATTCTTCGTCCGCCTCGACGCCAGCCGCTTCGAGCGCATGGCTGCTGACTGCGCCGGAACATTGAATCGGAGCGCCCAATTCTTGCTTTTTATCCACCAGCAAAACGTGGAGTCCGTTTTCTGCGGCAATTCTGGCGGTCGTTGCACCGGCGGGGCCCGAACCGACGACGACCAAATCGTAGGCAAGTGTTGACATTTGGGAGGGGAGTTGAATGATAAGCAGGTCAGTTAAACACTACTCATTTTTTTTTTCAACACATAGTCACGTAGAGCACATAATGTTGATAATCAAAAAACTATGTGGTCTATGTGACTATGTGTTGAAAGAAAAAAGCAGCGTTTATTTAATGCTGTTTCATGCCTTTCTTTTCAGCCTTTTCAATCGCTTTGACCAGTTGCTCCTTGCTCATGTTGGAGCGCCCTTCGATGCCTTTTTTCCTTGCCATTTCGTACAATTCCTGCTTTGGCATAGAGCGAAAAGCTTCCGCCTTGTTCCTGTATTTTTTCTCCGAACCCTGGCTGCCGGAGCCTTTTACGTGCTCGAGGACTTTTTCCGGCGGCAGTTCCATGCCCGTGCGGACGAGGCGAACCTGGTCGCCTTTCGAGCGGGGAAAACCGTTGGGCAAAACGTACTCCCGGAAAATATCGCCGTCCTTCATAAACAGGTGCGGCACGTCCCGAAATTCGGGGTCGTCCTCAAAATCGGCGTAGTAATACTTTCCTTCCCGAATGGTGTGGCGCTTTTTGTGGTCAGCGTCCGAGCCTATCAGCAGGTCGCTTTTTTGCCCTGTTATCAGGGCAAACCAACGTTCCTGGTCAAGCGTCAAAATCTGATGCCCGCCGCCCGACTCGAACAATTCATAGTGACCTTCCTTTTTCAAAGTACCTCGCATGACGTTTCATTTTTTGGTTGATAAGGCTGGATGGAGGTTGATAAGGGTTGATAATCAACCCTTATCAGCTTTCATCCTCCCTATCCAACTCAAACGGAACACCCTTCCTCATGTTGAATTTGGCAGCGGGATTTACCCGGTAGCACAGCCTTCAGGCTGTTTTGGGGTGCGGCGTTCACGC
>CAZHLB010001044.1:0-2433 GCA_964533005.1 uncultured Saprospiraceae bacterium | reverse complement strand
GGTGTAAAATGGCTGTTTCCCCTCTAAAAAAATTTATAAAATAATTTTTTTTGTCGCGAAACCAGCCCTTTTCCACCTGTCAGCTTTTAGCCTACCTTAGCCACCGCACTTGATTCAAAAATTATTCGAAAAATGACAAAGCCTTTCAACGTACACCAATGGATTGAGGACAACCGCCACCTCCTCCAGCCGCCTGTCGGCAACAAGCAGATTTACATGGGCAACGACGACTACATCGTGATGGTCGTCGGGGGCCCCAACGGGCGGAAAGACTACCACTGGGAAGACGGCGAGGAGCTTTTTTACCAGCTTCAAGGCGACATCTCCGTCAAAGTCATCAACGAGCAAGGGCAACCGGAAACCATCCACATCCGGGAAGGCGACATGTTCCTGCTGCCGCCCCGCATCCCGCATTCGCCGCAGCGCCCCGCCAACACGGTCGGCATCGTCATCGAACGTTACCGCCGTCCCGGCGAGATGGACAAGCTGATGTGGTTCTGCGAAAATTGCAACCACAAGCTCTACGAAGCCAGCTTCCCACTCAAAGACATCGGCACCCAAATCAAAGCCGCCATCCACGATTTCATGTCCAGCGAAGAGCATCACACTTGCAAAAACTGCGGGACGGTCATGGAAAAGGTTTAACCAGGGATGAGGAATGAAGGATGAGGGATGAAATGGCGCACCTCATCCCTCATCCCTCATTCCTCATCCCTTATGAAAAAGACTTTTTTCGCTTCCGATTTTCACCTCGGAACGGACGGGCGGCTGACGAGCAAGGAGCGGGAACGCCAAATTGTGCGCTGGTTTGATAGCATTGCGGCGGAGGCGGAGGCGATTTATTTGGTAGGCGACTTGTTCGATTCGTGGTTCGAGTATCGGAAGGTCGTTCCCAAAGGGTACGTCCGCCTGCTCGGCAAGCTGGCGGAATTGCGGGAGCGGGATTTGCCCATCTATTTTTTCACGGGCAACCATGACATGTGGATGTTTCGCTACCTGGAAGAAGAACTCGGCATTCCGATTTACCGCCAACCAATTTTGCGGGAAATTGGCGGCAAGCAGTTTTTCATCGGGCACGGCGACGGTTTGGGCCCCGGCGATTTTGGCTACAAATTCATCAAAGCCGTCTTTGCAAATCCCACCTGCCAATGGCTTTTCGAGCGCCTGCACCCCAACGCCGGACTTTGGCTGATGGACACTTTTTCCGGCACCAGCCGCAAAGCGAACCCCTCCGCCCCTCGTTTTTACGGAGAAGAACGAGAGCGCCTCATCCAATTTTGCAACGCCCACCTCGACGAGTCCCCGGTTGATTTTTTCGTCTTTGGTCACCGCCACCTGCCCATTGATTTTACGCTGAAAAATGGTGTCAGCCGCTACGTCAACCTGGGCGACTGGGTGACGTTTAACTCGTATGCCGTCTTCGACGGGCAGTCTTTGGCGCTAAAATTTTTTGAAAATGAAAATGGAAAGGTGTTTGGAAAATAGCTCGACTTCAAAGGTGACACCTCGAAAACAGCTTTTCGGGGAGAAAAAAAATGAAATTTTTTTTCTCCCCGAAAAGCTGTTTTCGAGGTGTCACCTTTTGCTCGGCATTTTGATAATAATCTTTTCCGCAAAGGCAGTCAGCCAGCAGATGATTGCAGTCCATGCCAAAGATTTCACCACCGACCATCTGCAAAATGTCTATGCCATCACGCCTGAAAATGAGGTCATTAAATTCCAGCCAGACGGTCGGGAAGCCTTTCGTTTTCAAAACAAAACCCTCGGCGACTCGGTGATTTTGGATGCCACAAACCCTTTTGAATTGCTGCTTTTTTACCCTGAATATCAAACCGTTCTCACCCTCGACCGCACCCTCAGCCTCGGCGCTCAATTCAACTTGCTGCAACTCGGTTTTCCCAAAATCTCAGCCGTTGGCATGGCAAGCGACGGCAAACTTTGGCTGTACGATGAGGCGAATTTTCGCCTGAAAAAGATAGCCGCCGACGGCTCCATTGCTGCGCAAAGCGCCGACCTGAGCCTGGCGCTTGGTCGAGCCATTCAGCCCAATTTTTTGCTGGAACGAGAACAAGTGGTTTTTCTGAACGACCCGGCGCAGGGCATTTTGCAGTTCGACATCTTCGGAAACTACCTGAAAACATTGGATATCAAAGGCTTGCGCCGCTTCCAGGTGGCTGGTGAGCAGTTGCTGTTTTTTGAAAACGGGCAGTGGCAAGCCTTTCATTTACAGGCGCTTTTGCAGCGACCGCTGAAATTGCCGGAAGGGACGCCGCCGGTGGAAAATATGCGGCTTGAGAAGGATTGGGTTTTTGTCTTGCAGCCCGGCGGCATTGGCGTTGCCCAATTTAGGAGGTAACTTGAAGTTTAATGTCGTCAACTTAAGGGCTGTACGATGTTGTTGCCCGCCTTTCCGAAAGTTTGAGACTTTCGGAA
>CAZHLB010001043.1:0-2437 GCA_964533005.1 uncultured Saprospiraceae bacterium | reverse complement strand
AGCTTCCGGGTGAGCGGCAAGACGCCTGAATTGTGGAACCCGCAGACCGGCAAAACCGAAAATGTGTCGTTCACCGTCGCAGGCGGTCGCACCATCATACCGCTGCGTTTTGAGTCGTGGGATGCTTATTTCATCGTTTTCAAAGACAATACGAGCGAGACCAAATTCGCCCTGCCCAAAACTTCGGAGGCAGAAATCGGCAAAGTCACCGGCGCTTGGCAGGTCAGTTTTCAGGAAAAAAGAGGCGCACCGGCGACTGCCACTTTTGAAAAACTAACCTCCTGGTCAGAAAACGCCGACCCCGGCATCAAATACTTTTCCGGCACGGCGACCTATCGCAACTCGTTCAAAATCAGCAAACTGAACAAAGGCAGCCGCATCCTGCTCGACCTGGGCGAGGTGAAAAATTTAGCAGAAATCACCGTCAACGGCAAAAACCTCGGCATCCTCTGGAAGACGCCGTTCAAACTCGACATCACCGAAGCGGTGAAAAAAGGGGAGAACAAGCTGGAAATCAAGGTGACCAACCTTTGGGTGAACCGGCTCATCGGCGATGCACAGCCGGGGGTGAAGGAGAAGGTTACGTTTACGACAATGCCTTTTTATCGAGGGAACGAGCCGCTTTTGCCGTCGGGGTTGCTGGGGGAGATGAGGATTTTGGAGAAGAAGTAACCAAGTCAGATTGGGGGCGAATTGAGTTCTTCGATGGTAATTTGGTTGCTCAAGGTGTCGATGCAAAATTTCGTCCCCTCGAAGAAGTCCATGCCGAGCAGACCTTGATATTTTGAGATAATACCGTGTTTCAGGAAGTCGTATATCTGAATGGAGAAGTTTTTTCGAGAGATGCCTAAAGCGGCAACTTCTTGAATTTCAAAGATTTCAGCTTGAATGATACCGTTGGCTGTTTCGAGTTCCATCGTGCCAAGCGTATTGCTCAAATCGTAATCCGCCATGTAAAGCTCGTTACTATCAATCGTGGTATGACTGGCGCCGGTATCCAAAAGCATTTTTAGCCGATACTGACCGTCGAGGAAGATGCCGACCAGAATGACGCCGCTTTCCGGGTCTCGTTCAAAGTTGAAATTCATCTTTTCCATTTTCCGTAAACTGAAACCAGTTTTCGCATGGGCGTGAAAGTGCCCGTGTAAATCATGGTAAAAGTTTTATGTCCAGCTTTTTTTTCCCGACCCAGGTAAGCGACTTCCCGCTTGTCCTTGCTATGGTAAAGCGGAATGCCGAAAAGCACGTTGAGCATAGACTCATCCATGACAGGGTCGCCAATCAGCACCCACTCGTCGGGGAAGGCTTGCTTTATTTCTGAAATGCTCATCGGTTGGATGGCTGAATTTGAGTTCATTTCAACTGATTTTTGACAAAAGTACAGGCTCTTAACCACAAGGAAGTGGCATAAGTTTGAGCCTGTCTCCGCTGCTGCCGGTTGGCAAAACCGGCGGCAGCAAAAATTTCAAAAAATGAAAAATTCAACCTTGTGCATCCTCCTGCTCCTGGTCTGCACCAGCCAGGTATTTTCGCAAAAAGTCATTGACCTTCAATCCGTTGCGACGCCGCCGGGCATCGAGTGGAAGACGCCAGAGCGCCAGTACACCAGCCAAATGTGGCAAACGGAAGTGGTCACCAACGTCTCCAAACCCACGCTCACTGCCTACCTGCCCGACCCTGCCATTGCCAACGGAACGGCGCTCGTCATCGCCCCCGGCGGCGGCTTCCACGCTTTGAGCATCAACAGCGAAGGCAAGTGGGTGGCGGATTGGTGCGTGAAAAATGGCATCGCCGCCTTCGTGCTGAAATACCGCCTCGTGCCGACGGGCGAGGACGGCTCCCAGGAGTTCATCCAAAAATTTCAAAGCGGCGACCGGGAAAAGCTCGACCGGGAAATGGCGCCCGTCATCGCTTTGGCAAAAGCAGACGGTTTGGCAGCCATCGAGTACGTCCGCAGCCACGCCGCCGAGTTTGGCGTGAAGCCCGACCAAATCGGCATCACCGGTTTTTCGGCAGGCGGCACGGTGGCGGGAGCGGCGGCTTTCGAATACACTTCGGCTGCCAACCGACCCGATTTTTCAGCGCCGATTTACCCAGCCCTGCATGTCGTCAACACCTCGAAAATGCCGGACAGCCCGATGCCGCTTTTCATCGCCGTGACCAGCGACGATTTTTTTGGGTTTCAAACGCAATGCACGGCGCTGTACGACCAGTGGAACAAGGCGAAACAGCCAATCGAAATGCACATTTACGAGAAAGGCGGGCACGGCTTCGGAATGCGCAAACAAAACTTGCCGAGCGACAAATGGATTGAGGTTTTTGGGGATTGGATGCGGACGCATGGCTGGCTCAAATAAACTTGCACTTACGCTAAAAAATGAAGTTCATGTGGCGTCTGCGTGAAACACCTGTCTGCAAGTCTGCAAGTCGCTTTGTC
>CAZHLB010001042.1:0-2437 GCA_964533005.1 uncultured Saprospiraceae bacterium | reverse complement strand
TGCGGGGTTTCAAAACCCCGCCGCTCGAAAGTTGATGTTTTCGGGCAGGCTCTTAATGTTCATCACAAAACCAACCATAATGATAGCAATGCGAGGCATCGAACGCTTTTACCAAAGCGGCTTGAACAAGACCTGGGTCTTGAAAAACATCAATTTAGAAATCAAAGAAGGCGAATTTATCACCATCATGGGGCCCAGCGGCGCAGGTAAAAGCACTTTGCTCAACATCATGGGGATGCTGGAAGAACCCTCCGGCGGCGAGTATTTTTTCTTCGACGAGCCGGTTCACAAGTTCAACGAGCGCAAGCGCAACGAGCTGCACAAACACTACATGGGCTTTGTCTTTCAAGCTTACCACCTCATTGACGAGCTAACCGTTTACGAAAACATCGAAACGCCGTTGCTCTACCGCAACGTCAAGCGCAACGAGCGCCAAGTCATGGTCGCCGACTTGCTCGACCGCTTCCAGATCGTAGCGAAAAAAGACCTTTTTCCCAACCAGCTTTCCGGCGGGCAGCAACAATTGGTCGGCATCGCCAGAGCCATCATCACCAAGCCCAAACTCCTGCTGGCGGACGAGCCGACCGGCAACCTGCACACCTCGCAAGGCGAAATCATCATGAATCTTTTCAAGGAATTGAACCGGGAAGGCGTGACCATTCTGCAAGTGACGCACTCGGAGAAAAATGCGCAGTACGGAAGCCGGATTGTGAATTTGCTGGATGGGTGGGTGGATAGCGACGTGAAAGTGGGATGATTTTATGCGGGTTGCAAAACGACCGGCAGGATTTTAAGACCTGCCAAAGTTTGCTGCATCGCTTCAAAATCGCTGGCAAAGCCGAGCAAGAACCCGCCCCCTCCTGCGCCGCATATTTTCAGTTTAAACAACTGACCATCAAGCCCTTCTTGCCAAACCTGCCGAAAATCAGGCGGTATCATTTTCTCCAAAAACCGAAGCTGGAACTCGCTGATTTCATGGAAACGGGCAAAAAGTGCTGCCTCGTCTCCCGCCAAAAATGCCTCGATTGCCCCCTCCACCGCAGGCAGCAGCGCCGTCTGACAAGCCTGCCTGAAACTGACATCTCTGCTTTTTTCCAGAAAATATTCAATCATCGGCGTCGCCTGCCGCTGGATGCCAGTGTCGAGCAGGAAGAACTTTCCGAAAGTTTCCAACTTTCGGAAAGTTGCCGGCTTCACCCCTTCGCCATCGAGCAAGACTGGCTTTTGCAGGTAGCAAATCAGCGGGTCGGTGCCGCTGCTCGTGCCGTGAAAAAAGCTTTCCATTTGCGCCAGCGCCTTTTTCAAATCAGGCAGCGAAGTTTCCAACCGCTCTTTTTCGAGGCAGAAACAATCAAAAATCGCAGCAACCAGTGCGCCGGAACTACCCGCTCCGTAGCCCGCCGGAATGTCCGACTCGAACACCAAACCTTGCGAGAGCAATTGTCGAAAAGCAGCCAAATCCAACTGGCACAACAGCTCACCGGAAGCCTGCAACTTTTCCAGCCAGGCGGCAAATTCAGGCAGGCGCATCTGCTGCTTTGCCAATTCGCCAGAAGGCAGATGCGGTTTCAATTGCCAATTTCCCGAAAATTGAAAAAGCGGAACAGCCAGCGCCTTCGAGCCGAGGTTGACCGTATGCTCGCCAAAAAGGAGGAGTTTGGCGGGGTAAGATTTGAGCGTCAAATCGTTGTTCATCAAAGAATTGCAAGAAATTTTTCCAGAAAGGTAAACCGAAAAGGCAAGCTACGACAGGCAAGAAAAAAATATGGCAAGCAACCACATCGCACCGCTCAACTGCCCTACCCTTGCTGCATTTCTGCCCTGGGGGGGTTTGGGAGGAGCTGGTCGTGTGGCGCTCGCCGGGGGCGAAGGTAAAAAAGTTTGGCTTTGGAAAAAGCGCCTGCATTTTCCGTGCAAACGCAGTTAAAAAATTTTGCCGCTCCAATGAATCTTGCCTTATTTTTGCCCGGCAAGAATTAAAAGGCGCAACGCAGTTTCCGTTCTTTTTCAGACCGAAAAGTTCTTTCTCAAGGCGGCGCATGATTTATCGAAATTTCTGAAAAGGCTCCTGCTTCGCCAGCAATTCTGCGTACTTTTTATTCTCACAACAAGCGTTCAGTTCTCCTCAATTTTTTCATTTTTTAAAGTTTTTTGGTATGAACATTTTTGTAGCAAAGCTGGATTTCAGCACAACAGATGACAGTCTTCGCGCCGCATTCGAGCAGTATGGCGAAGTTTCTGCAGCCAAGGTCATCAGCGACCACTTTACCGGTAAGTCCAAAGGTTTCGCTTTTGTCGAAATGCCCAACGACGACGAAGCTCGCACAGCCATTGATGGTCTCAACGAGACCGACATGGACGGCAGAACCATCATCGTGAAGGAAGCTACTCCGAAAGAAGACCGTGGCGGTGGCGGCGGCTTCAGAAGTGGCGGCGG
>CAZHLB010001041.1:0-2438 GCA_964533005.1 uncultured Saprospiraceae bacterium | reverse complement strand
GTTTAAACTTTCGGTGACGGATTGCCCTTCCACCTCGCTCATCGTGAAAGAAAAAGAAGGTTCACCGCCTTTGAAAAGCTCGCTGAACAAGCGGCTTTCTATTTCCTTGAAATCCTGCGGTTTATCCTCTTTTTTCACGTGGACGAAATGCACGTCAGCCTTGAATAATTGCGCAATATCCATCAGCCGGTGCAAGGTGTTTTGCTTGACGCTTTCGTAATCGCTGGCGTACAAAATGTGGCGGAAGCCATGAAATGGCACACCCGGCGGCACCAGCAAAACGGGGCATTCCGCCTTTTGCGCCACTGCCGAGGAGACGCTGCCGAACCACCTTTCCAGCACGCCTTTGTCGCTGCGGCTGCCCATCACAATCATCTCGACGCCATCCTGGCGGGAGAGTTCAATAATTTCTTCGGCAGGAAAACCAATCAAAACCTCCTGTTTCACTGCTTGCGCAACGGCTGCGCCACCGTCGCTTTCCTCTCCGGTGTTGACAAAATTCCGAAGGCGCTTTTCAGCGTCTTGCACCCAAGTATTGCGAGGCTCGGTGAGGTAGGGATTTTGCGGGTCGAGTTCCGGCATATAGACATGCACGGCAGTGACTTCGCTGTTTTGAAGGGCGGCAAGGTCAAGGGCAAAATGGAAGGCATTCTGCGCCACATCTGAGAAATCGGTCGGAACGATTATTTTTTTCATGGCAAAGTGGTTTGAAGCGTTATCTAAAAACTTCTTCAGCAAGTCCTTCAAGTCTTCCACGGAAGGGATGCGTTTTTGCAGCACAACCGTCCCATCCACCGCCAAAGCAGGGATGCCGTTGATGCGGAACTGCATCAATTTTTCCACTTCCATTATTTGTTGAACAGCCGCCTGCAAGCCAAGTTCAGCAACCGCCGATTGCACATTTGCCCGCAGCTTGTTCATTTCGGAAGAGTCCTGAATGCCAAGAATTTGGATGGTAACCATGCCCTTGAGGTATCAACTTTTGAGGTATGAGGTATGAGGTATGGGATATGCCCCGCATATCCCATACCTCATACCTCATACCTCAAAACTGTCAGTGAATAGCTTTTGCCTTCTCGTAATTTTCGAGCGGAACGGGTTCGCCTGCGAGTTCCCGCATGACGTCGAAGGTGGTGACGATGCCAACCAATTCGCCTTCATCCACGATTGGAATTGCGTGAAAACGGTTGACCAGGAAGACGTCGAGGACGGTGCGAATTGGCTCCTGGCTGTCAATTTTTGCCAAGCCTTTGGTCATGATTTCTTCCGCTTTCCAGGCACGAAGGCGAGTCTGGTCGAGGAACTTGTCCATGTCGTTGCCTTTGAAGCCATGCAGGAAATGTAGGAAGTCGGTCTTGCTGACGATACCGATAATCTGTTTGTAGCGCACCACCGGGATGTGGTGAATCGGGTGCTCGTCAAAAAGCTCTTTCACCACCTCCAGCGAATCGTCTGGACTCACGGTGTACAGCCTTTTTGACATGATGGATGAGACAGGTGCAAGGACATTCATGATTTGTGATTTGAAGTTAGTGATTGGTGATTGGTGAATGGTGATTGGGCTGCCCAATCACCATTCACCAATCACCAATCACTACTTTGTGAGAAGATGTAATTTCTGATTGCAATATTCCGGCTGCGCCAATGGGGGCTGCATGACTTAAATCATCCGTCTTTTTTGATTTTCGTCATAAAAGCCGGGGGGATGAACCTGGGGTTTTCCCCCTGGTTTTTCTTGAAATAGCTGTGAGGAAAGTCATTCGGCAAGACTGATGTTTATCGTTCAACCCGGCTCGGCGGCAGCGATAGTTTTGAGTATTGAAGAAGTTGATTTAGCAACCGAAGCAGGTTAACTTGGCAATATTTACAAGCCTGATTCACCGGGCGATGAGAGTCAGCCGGTGGATTCAAACAAAATGATTAAGACATGAATCCGAACCTTCCTATCCGTGAAATCATGACCACCAACCCAGTGACAGTGCGTGGAGAGGAGTCTCTGACAAAACTCCGGGAGATTTTTTCCAGATATACTTTTCACCACCTGCCGGTCACGGATGCAGAAAATAACCTTCAAGGCATCATCAGCCGGGAGGATTTTTACAAGGTGGCTTACGTGCTCTCTCTCCAGGAGGGCAGCAAAGCAGCAGCGACAAAAAACCGCTTTCAAAAGTTGTGCGCCAACGACATCATGACCAAATACCCGCTCCAACTTGACCCGGAAGACAGCATCGGCTTGGCGGCGGATATTTTTCTTGCCAACAAGTTTCACGCCTTGCCCATCGTAGAGGAAGGCAGGCTGGTCGGCATCGTCACCAGCCATGATTTGCTGTCGTACAGCTTCAATTCTCCCGTCGAAGAACTGGTCGCAATTGAAGAATACGACGAAGAATAATTTGGTGATTTGGTGATTTGGTGGTGGGACGTCTGACGTCCCACCA
>CAZHLB010001040.1:0-2449 GCA_964533005.1 uncultured Saprospiraceae bacterium | reverse complement strand
ACCGGTTACCCAAACCCGACATGAACCAAGTTCAATACAATGAAATATTGCTACCTCCTCCTCCTGGCATTGCTTTTTGCGCAATGCACTTCTTCAAAAAAATCCCTCGACGCCAACCTCTACCAATCCCTCGCCACCAAGCGGGTGCAACTACCAAATCAATGGATGCTCACCCCCGCCGGTCAAATCCACCGGCAACTCGGCGACTTGCCGCTGCAAATCGCCGTCTCCCCACTCGGCAATTATTTCGCCGTGACCAACAATGGCGTCGGTGCGCAGAAGCTGCAAGTGTTTCAAACGAGAGGCGCTACGCCATTTGCCGAGGTGGAAATCCCGAAGGCGTGGTACGGCTTGGCGTTCAGCTTGAGCGAGCGCCAGCTCTACGCTTCGGGCGGAAACGACAACCTGATTGCCATTTACAAACTTGAAAATCAGCAGCTTGTGCGGGACGGCGAAATCAAGCTGGGCGAGCCTTGGCCAGTCAAAATTTGCCCGGCAGGGCTGGCTTTGGACGAGTCAAACAACCGCCTTTTTACCGTGACGAAAGAGGATAACTCGCTGTACGTCTGCAATTTGAGCAAACGAACCGTCGAGCAAAAAATCCCGCTCGGCAGCGAGGCGTTTGCGGTGATTGTTTCGGACAGAAGAAATGAAGTCTTCGTCTCGCTCTGGGGCGCAAAAAAAGTCCTCGTTTTCGACCGGAAGACGCTTGCGCCGAAAGGCGAAATTGCCGTCGGCGATCACCCCAACGAGATGACTTTGAACCAAAAACAAGACTTGCTTTTTGTCGCCAACTCCCTCGACAATTCGGTCTCTGTCGTGGATTTGGACACGAAAAAAACGCTCGAAGTCCTCGACGCCGCCCTTTTTCCCAACTCGCCCAACGGCTCCACGACCAACAGCCTCGCCCTTTCCGGCGATGAAAAAACGCTGTACATCGCCAACGCCGACAATAATTGCCTCGCCGTTTTCGACGTGCGGGAGCGTGGCGAAAGCCGCTCGCTTGGCTTCATCCCGACCGGGTGGTATCCGACAAGCGTACGGACGGTTGGCTCGAAAATATTGGTTGCCAATGGCAAGGGAATGTCTTCGCTGGCAAATCCGCAGGGACCCAGTCCGTTTCACAAGGAGGCGGACGAGCGGGCGGCGCAGTATATCGGGGCGCTTTATTTGGGCACGTTGAGTGTCATCAATTGGGCGACGAACAGCGAACTGGCGGCTTACTCGAAGCTGGTTTACGAAAACTGCCCGTACACGAAAGAGAAGGAAATGAATGCTTCCGGCGAAGCCGGAAACCCAGTGCCGATGCGGGTTGGCGACGCTTCACCCATCAAATACGTCTTCTACGTCATCAAGGAAAATCGCACCTACGACCAGGTTTTTGGCGACATGCCGGAGGGCAACGGCGACCCGGCGCTTTGCCTTTTTCCTGAAAAAGTCACCCCGAACCAACACGCACTGGCTCGTGAATTCGTGCTGCTCGACAATTTTTACGTGGATGCCGAAGTGAGCGCAGACGGGCATAATTGGAGCACGGGAGCATACGCCAACGACTTCGTGGAAAAAACTTGGCCCACCAGCTACGGCGGTCGGGGCGGCAACTATGACTACGAAGGCACCCGCCGCATCGCCTTCCCGAAAAAGGGTTTCATCTGGGATTTTTGCAAAAGGGCAGGCGTCAGCTACCGCACCTACGGTGAATTTGCCGACGATTACAAGGCTAATTACGAGACGCTGGATGGGCACATTTGCCCCGGCTACTCGTCTTGGGACATGAACTACCAGGACATTCGGAGGCAGGCTGACTGGCAGCGGGATTTCGATAGTTTGCTGGCAATCAACCAGGTAGCTCGTTTCAACAGCATCCGTTTTGGCAACGACCACACCTCCGGTTTGGCTCGTGGAGCCTACTCGCCCAATGCTTCCGTCGCCGACAACGACCTGGCGGTGGGTAGGTTGGTGGAGCATATTTCCAACTCGAAAATCTGGAAGGAGAGCGCCATTTTCATTCTCGAAGATGATGCGCAAAACGGCGCCGACCACGTGGATGCGCACCGGAGCATTGCTTTTGTCATCAGCCCGTACACGAAACGGCATCACGTTGACCACACGATGTACTCGACGACTTCGATGCTGCGGACGATGGAGTTGATTTTGGGCCTGCCGCCGATGAGCCAGTACGATGCGGCGGCGACGCCGATGTGGCGGTGTTTCAAGGCTGCGCCTGATTTTTCACCTTACAAAGCCTTGGCTGCAAAGGTGGATTTGGAGGAACGCAACGTGGCGGTGAATGAATTGAGCCGCATTTCGGAAACCTTCAACCTGGCGGAAGTGGACGCCGTGCCGGACAGGTTGTTCAACGAGGTGCTGTGGAAGGCAATCAAAGGGGAGGACTCGGAGATGCCTGCGCCGAGGAGGGCAGCGTGGTTGTGGGTGGGGGAAGAGGAAG
>CAZHLB010001039.1:978-2451 GCA_964533005.1 uncultured Saprospiraceae bacterium | reverse complement strand
TCTTTTCAAGTAAACGAACCCTGCAAACGCAACTAAGCACATCCCCGCCAACACAAACCAAAGCGTCCCAAACCCAAAATGCGCCGCCGTCTGAAGCCCGATGAGCGGCGCAGCAATGTGAGCGATGGAAAAGCACATGGTCAGCAGCCCCATGTATTGTCCCCGGTTCGCCGCCGTCGCCTTTCCCATGATGTAGGTATTGGTGAACGGCATATTGAAAATCTCGCCAAACGACAGCGCAATCATCGAAACCACCGCCACAAAAACGCCTTGCGGGTATAGGTTGAAAACCAGGTAGCCAAAGCCATACATCAAAACGCCCCAAGCGATGCAGTCCAGCTTCTTGAACCTTTTTTCGAGTACGTACACCAGCGGCATTTCCATGAAAACCACAATCAAACCATTCAGCGCAAGCAGCCAGCCGATTTCAGCTTCCGACATCCGCAATTCCTGTTTGTAAAAAACCGGCAGCGCCGACAAGAACTGCATGAAAGCGATAGCTCCGAGCGTCGTCAAGGCGAGGAAAAACAGGAATTGTTTGTCCCGATAGGGTGATTTTGCTTCGGCAGTAGCTCCATTTTCTTCCTCCTCCTCTTTCACTTGCGGCGCTTTGCTGGGATGCAAAAACAGGCGGAACACGATTGCCGCCGCAATGCAAGTCAGCCCGTCCACCCAAAACAAAGCGTGGTAGCCAAAAGAAGCCGCCAGCCAACCGCCGATTGCGGGCCCCAGCGACCAACCAATGTTGACCGCCGTGCGCAAAAGCGAATACGAGCGGGTGCGGTTTTCCGGCTGAGTCTGCGCTGCAACGGCAGTCATCATCGCTGGTCGGTAAGCCTCGCTGACCACGCTCAGGGTAAAAATAATGGCGACGACATGCCAGAAACTTGTGAATTGCCCCAGCAAAATAAACAGCAACCCACCCACGAACAGCGACCAAAATTGCACGTGGAAATAGCCGGTCTTATCCGTGAGCCGCCCGCCCAAAAACGAACCGACCACCGAACCTACCCCAAACGAAGTCATCGCCCAGCCAGCCTGTCCCAGCGTGAATCCCAGCGCCGTTGTTAGGTAAATGGTCAAAAATGGAAGTACCATCGTGCCGCTCCGGTTGATGAACGACACGAGCGAAAGCAGCCAAACGCTGCTGGGAATGCCCGTGAAAGAATTTTTGTAAACTGCGAGGGTGCGAGTAATCATAACAGTCGGAGTTTGAAAGTTGGGCTTGGCGAAGCGCCGGAAAAATGTCGCCCGGAAAATTTTGTTTCGCAACTGCCGCCAATCGTCCTTGCTTTACCTCACAAATTTGGTTTTGGTTCGAGCTAAAATGAAAAAATGCAGGCAGAGGAGCGTCTGCCTGCATTTTTCAAGATTTGCCTCAAATTTTATTTGGCGGAATTGAGGTTTAGAAGGTTTCGGGGGGGGTTTTGGGGGTGTAGCGGGAACGCCCCGAACCGGCCCCCCCAGCGGGAA
>CAZHLB010001039.1:0-968 GCA_964533005.1 uncultured Saprospiraceae bacterium | reverse complement strand
TTTTTAGTTTTTTAAAAAAAAACCCAAAAAACCCCCCCGAAACCTTCTAAACCTGCTACTTCCCAATCCCCTGCCGGTAAACCGAAGCCTTCGGCGGGTCAACCTTCTCCATCACCTGCACAACTTTGGTTTTTTCCTGCGCAGCGCCCGCCTTGTAGATTTCAATGATTTCATCCGACTTCGTGCTGGCGAAGATTTGCAGAATCATCGAGTTCGGATAGTTGCGGTTGACTTCGCTCAATGACTCGATGGCTTGGGTCATCACCGCCCTGCCTGCAATAGCATCCTGGTGCATGATGTCAAGTGACTGCCGGTGGTAATCGTACATCGCCTGGCGGAATGGGCGCACCCTCGATGCCAGCAAATTTTCGGCAATCCAGTACCTGTTGCGGTTTCCATCCACGGAACGCCAGCCTTTTACGCTGGCAGTCACGTTGGGCGGCACCCGGTTGATGATGTCCTGGGCAGTCTGAAAATACGCATCACCGCCAAAGGGCGAAAACGAGTCGTAGTCCATGCCAATCACCACGTAGGCATAAAAAGAAAGGATGTAGGCGAGGTTATCCGTGAAGGTAGTCTGGCTGAATTCGACGGGTTGGAACTGGTTGTAAGTGAAAACCACGTCCTTGTCCAGGTGCTTAAACATGGGCGTTTCGTAGGTGCTGCCGAAAACCGGGCGGCTGGATTGCAGCGACAATTCCGCCTCGAAAGTATTGGCAGCCAACTCTTTGGCAATAGTCAGCACCACGTCCAGCTTGATTCGTTCCTCTTGTTCGTACACGTCGCCCGTCCATTTTTGGTTTTCCATGAATTCCTGGATGCTGGTTTTCAGCGTCTCGAAAACCTTCGGGTCGGCGGTTTGAAGTTTGGGGGTGTTGATGGTGACTTTGACCTCCAGTTCCTGCGCCTGCGAGGCGATGGCAGCGAGAAAGCAGGCGGCGAGTAAAATCAATTTTTTCATGTCGTCC
>CAZHLB010001038.1:0-2455 GCA_964533005.1 uncultured Saprospiraceae bacterium | reverse complement strand
TGTCCATCAACAATCATGTAATCATGTAATCATCAATCATTTAATCCATCTGAGGCGAGCTTAAATCATCATGTATTTATTTCATTGCCCTAATTTTTTCCTCGCCTCACCCGCATATTTCCCATCCGGAAATTTTTGCAGGTAAGCCAGGTATCCTGTCGGCAAATCCTTCTGCCGTGCGGCTTCCCAATAAAAATCTTCCACCGGAAAATCGCCTTCCATGCCTTCCTTTTTCGCCCGGCGAGCCAGTTGCAAAACAGGCAAATCTTTCAGCCTTTCATCCAGCCCGGCGGCTTCGATGATGGACTCGGCTTCCTCGAAATAGGCAATCGCAGCAGCCGGGTCGTGCGTGTGAAGCAAGGCGTTGCAGCCTTGTTCGAGGAAAGTTTGCAAGGCAAATTCCGGGTTGTCGAGCGACGGGTTGAGCGTAGTCAGTGTGTCGTTTCGGATGCCAGATGCTGGTTCTTCGCCGCCTTTCTCTGTTGTTGCCAGCCCTTCATTTTCGCCTCGATTGCTGAGATTCGGCAGCACCAAAACGGCTGCCAAAACCACTGCCAGCAAGCCCGCCAAACCCATCAGCGCACGGCTGACGGTGCGGCTTTTTTTCGGAGAAGCGGTGGTTGGAGTGTCTTGCGGATTCATCTGTTGCATGTTTGGAAAATCTGTTTTTCCGCCGGTAGTTGACCTGCCGGGCGCAGCGGCGGGTGGCGCAGGCGGCATCGTTGGCGCAGGTTGAAACGGTGGTGTTGCAGGTTCGACGGTCTTGGTTGACGAAGGCTGAAATGGCATCCCGCCGGAGGATTTTTTGTCGCCGAAATCAACGTCGAAGTCGCTTGGCGGGAACGTTTCCGGGAAATCACCTCCCTCACTTTCAATGCTCTTGCTGCCGCCAATACTCACGTCTTTGAACTCGCCCGAAACAGCGCCGCCGCTCGCTCCAACCACTTCCGGCTGCAATTGAAAAGTGCGGGCTTGCTTGTAACCTTCGCCCGGTTCGATGTCTTGCGGCAGGTCGGCGACCACCTGCACCAGTTCTTCCAACACGATGTCCTGCACCCGCTCTTTTCCGTCCAAGTTTTCGACGACGGTGACCACGAGCAGCAGCGGGAACTTGCCCTGGCGCAAAGGTTTGACGTAAAAAACCCACTGCGTGTAGGTGTAGTCACGAATCGCCTGCTTGCGGTCGGTGATGGCTTTGATTTTGAACGGGCTGTCTTCCTCCTCGAAAGGCGTGGTCAGTTCCACCTCCATTTCGTCGGCGACGTAGATGTTGCGGATTTCGATGTTTTCCTTGTTTTCCAGGTTTTCCAGCAGCTTTTCCTTGTCCACAGCGATGCGCACTTCGCAGCGGGAAGGCACGCCGAGTTGCATTTGCGGCGGAATGCTGTACAGCAAATTGCCTTGCCGCACCGTCAATCCCGGCAAGGCGGCTGGTTTGGGCGAAGCGCCAAAAAGCCCCTGCACCTGATGCCGGGGATGGAAAAAAAACTGCCCGCCCCGGTGCCCTTCCACTTGCAGCGGCTCGCCACGAGGGGTTTGGTTGGCATTGGCAATCACGTCTTCGATGACTTTGTTGCACAAGGCGGCGACGCCGAGCGGCGGCTGGCTATTGGTCAAATGATAAATCAAGCTGTCGGCGAAAGGGCTATGGCTGCCCGGTTTTCCGTCGGCGACGACCTCGTTTCTGCCAGCGGTCAAGCCCCAGCGGCTGGGGTCTTTTTCGAGGCGGTCGGCGGCGGCGGCGCTTTTGTAGCTGGCGAAAAGCGTCCCCGAAAAGCAACTGTCCGCCACCAGGAAGATGTGCCGGGCTTTGACGGCGTTGAGGATTTTCTGGATTTTGCTGTTGGGAAAATAGTCCTCGAAAGCGCCTTGCGGCACGTCCACCGGAATCCAGTAGCCCTCATCGAGCAGCGGGTCGAACTCGCCGTGACCGGAGAAATAGATGATGAGGTTGTCTTCCGGTGTCAGGATGCGCACCATGTCTCGGAAGGCGTTGAGGATGCCGCCTTCGGTGGCTTCTTCGTTGCGCAGGACGACGACGTTTTCGGGGTCGAACTGGTAGTTTTTGGTCAGCAATTCGATGATGGCGTCGGCGTCTCGCTGGGCGTTGAAGAGTTTGGGGCAGTGCAGGTAGTTGTCTATGGCTACGACGAAGAGGTAGTTTTTGCCGGTCGGAGCGGCAGACTCGGTTGAAGTTGAGAAGGCGGAGATGCTTTTGTTTGGCATAGTTTGAACTAGGATATTTGGGATGAGAAAGGATGTTAAGGATTGATTTTCAGGATTTTTGGGGATTGTCTCTTTTGAGCGCCATTGTCATCCTCGAAGAGGAACCATCCACGTCTCACGCACGTCTGGCTGAGTCGCTTGCGTGTCGCCTTTGTCATCCTCGAAGAGGAACCGTCCACGTCTCACGCACGTCTGGCTGAGTCGCTTGCGTGTCGCCTTTGTCATCCTC
>CAZHLB010001037.1:0-2455 GCA_964533005.1 uncultured Saprospiraceae bacterium | reverse complement strand
GGATGCGCTCCGGCGTCGTGTTGTACATTTTGGCGATGCTGTACAAAGTCTCTTTTTCCTTCACCTGATGCACTTTCACTGGGCGGTAATAAACATCGGCAGGTGTTTCCGAAGTGATAATCCGTTCTGATTCAGCTTGATACGGAAGTGGTTGACCTTTGGTGGTTGATTCCAAAGTCGGGCAATCGCAGTCGTTGGTGCGCAATCTTTGCCCGGTGGAAAGCCTTTCGTAGGCGCTCAAGCCATTCATTTTCCGAAAACGCTCCTCAGTGTAGCCGTACATGGCAGCCAGTTCCGCCACCGTTTCACCGGATTTGACCTGGTGCGTTTGCGGTGCGGAAATCCAGTAACCTTGCCCGGTGTAGCTGCTGCCGGTCGTGCCGGAGGTCGAAGGTTTGCCGGAAGATGAAGTGGTTCCTGTTTTTTCAGTCAGCACTTCACCGGAAGGTTGCGTGATGATGCCCGAAGGTTGCCGCACGAAAAGTCGCTGCCCGATGCTGAGGACGTCGGTGCCTTGCATTCCGTTCCAGCTTCTCAATTGGTCAACCGAGATGCCGTAGCGGCGGGAAAGGCTGTACAAAGTTTCGCCTTGCTGCACGATATGCGTGCCCTCTGCGGGCGGCTGGTTTGCGCCAATTTTCGGAATCTCAGAATCGTACGAATCAGGTGATTTTTCTACAAGTCCATCATAGTATTCAGCCTGCCTGCCGTCGCAAACGGCGCTGAGAAAATCTTTGTACGACTGGTCGTCCACCTTCACCAGGCGCAAAGTGCTCTCCCCTACCCTGCTGGCGCTGATGTCGTTGCTGCCGGTGACGGTGCGTTTTTCAACGATGCCGATTTCAGGAACGACCGTGAATTCTTTGTACTTGTCAGACCGGTAATTGTCTCGTTTGGAGACGATATAGCCTTTCAAACATTGGGTCGTCACCGTCCCGTCGAGATAGACTTCCATTTTCGAGTCGGGCTTTGCCAAGTTCACATTCGACACCAGGTTGTCCGTGTAGAGGGTGAAATCGGCGTCGCTGGAGGAAAATTCCAGCACGTTTCGATAGAGTTGGAAAGCCGCCGCCTTGTCCACCGGAGCGATATTGTAGTGGGTCGGGCTTTCCCGCACGATGAAAAGTTTCCTTTTGCCTTCGTTCACTTCCCTTGCAAAAGCTTCATCGAAGGCGAGGTCGTTGCAGTAAGTCAACTTGGAGGGCAGGTCTTTCACCCATTTGTCTGGCTCGACGCCAATGTCAAATTGGAGAAACCGCTGCTCGCCCAATTTCATGGCGTAAGAAATGTAAGGCTTGTCAGAGGAATTGGCGTATTCGAACCTGTCCATGCAGTCAGCATCGAACTTCAGGTAAATCGTTTGGGCGGCAGCCGACAGCGCCGCCAGGTGGATTGTGAATGCAAAAAGAATTTGGCGTGCCATTTTCGATTGGTTATGGTTTACCGAGGTTTTGCGGTTAACCACAAAACCTCTCAAACGTCTGATTTTTAAAGACTTAACAAAGAAAGGAGTTTGGATTGGGTTTTTCCACCAAAACGAAAAAAACTTCCCGTTTCAGGGTAACGCTTGCTGCGTTCAAGACATAAACCATCAAAATCCGGCGCAGCAAATTTTTCGTATCTCCTCTTGTTGAATTTACTGCTGCCGGAAACACTTAACGTTTGTTTAAGCCTCCTTCCAACAACATGAGCCAACAGAAGCCAGTTTTAGCACTGTCTTTCAAGGCAAAAACAACCAAAAGAAATGAGACCAATTAACATCCGCCAAATAAAGTTAGCCCTCACGGTAGATTTGATGAATCTGCCCACCCCGGCAAACCCGCTGTCTTTCGTCAAAAAAGCCATGAACCGCTTCAAAGATGAAGCCGGAAACTTCACCGGGCTGCTGCTCAAGGGCAACTCCAAAATGAACGAAGGCTTCGAAAAACAAAGTTTCGAGCTTCATTTCGAACGCTGTACCCTCGACCTGGATTTGGTGACCGAAAGTTTCAGCCACCGCCAGTTCGTGCAAGGATTTAATCTCAAACCTCTTTACGATTGACGACTCCAAAAATTTCCGCCTCGAAAAACCATCCATAATTTCCTCAAAATATCCGCCCCGAAATCCGCTCATAGTTACCTCAAAGCCAGCGCCGGACTTTTCCCTCCAAGTCCGGCTTTTTTATTTTAGCCCATTCCGTTTGGCTCAACTTTTGCCGAAGTCCGCTCGTCCCTCCATTCTCATTCCCCTTTCATCATTCACTAAAAACACGAACTATGAAATTCCAAGCACTCCTGCTTGCCGGTCTCGGCATTCTCCTGTCCTGTTCCATTCTTTCCGCACAAAACATTCCGCAGCAAAAAGGTCTCACACTCAGCGCAGGCATTGGCGTGTTGCCAACTTTCCTGGCGGAAAATTCTAAAACTGCCGTGCCGCCGGTCAGCCTTAGCATCGGCTACAATTTTTCCAGGCGGT
>CAZHLB010001036.1:0-2464 GCA_964533005.1 uncultured Saprospiraceae bacterium | reverse complement strand
GGATAAATTGAACGAATTGCTTAAAATGCTTTTCCTGGTGGGGAGAAGGCAAAGGTACCTGCCTGTCCATATCATGGTCAATTAACGCCTGATAAATTTTGAAGAAATTCATTCCGACCATGCCTTCCAGATATGGCTCATCGGAATATTTCCGCAACAGTTGCAATGCCTGGTACATGCTCTCGGCTGAAAAATCATAGAAATACAAGCTCTCAATGATTTCGAAATCAGCGGTGCGAACAAGGCTGTCGAAATGGCTCGCCGCTTGTCGGTTTTTCTCTTTTGTTTCCGAAGAAAATGAAATTAAGGCGCTCTCCATCAATCGTTTGCGCTCCGGGCAATCAGGGTGAGTTTGGATGGAATCCGGGTGAAAAACATCGTCATCGTTTGCGTCGCCGGAAAATGCCAGGGTTTGTTCTTCTTTCAACCACTCCGCTTTAAATGGATATGCGGGATGGTCAAAACAGGCTTTTAAATCCAGGCTATCTGCATATTTCGCCTTGTCTATATTTTCCAAAATATCCATGCAGCGCTGCGCTTCCCGTGAGTCGTAGCGGGTGTTTTGCAAATATTTTATGCCGAGCGCATCGGCTTCTCGTTCGTGTTCCCGGCTATGACGACGGTCGTCGTAAACGATGGTTTTCAGCAATTCAGCCGCCTGGCTGTATGCGCCAACCTGCGATTTTGATATCCTTTTTAATTCCCGCTGCGTCGCTTTCGACTCGCTGGCTTCCACGTATTTTTTCAATGCCACTTCTGCATGGGATAATTGAAAATGCGCTATTTCGTGGCAAAGAATAAAAGCGATTTGACTCTCATTTTCGAGCCTGGAAAGCAAGCCAATATTGAATAAAAGCGTCCCGTCTCCCAGACTGCTGGCATTCGGCTCCGGCGAGCGGCTGATGAATAATTTAATTCCGGCGGCAGGTATGTCTCGATTGGCGGCATATATTTCCTGAAGGATATTATCGAAGTAGGATTGCAATTCCGGCGAGAAAAGATAATCTCCGTCTTTGAC
The DNA here is from genome assembly GCA_964533005.1 of uncultured Saprospiraceae bacterium. GTDB lineage: Bacteria > Bacteroidota > Bacteroidia > Chitinophagales > Saprospiraceae > UBA6168. The sequence goes on along the minus strand of CAZHLB010001036.1, from coordinate 1,446 downwards.
AGAACTGAGGACGTAGGCATGGCGACCTGTATAAAACTCGATGAATTTTTCGTGGGTCTTTGCAGGCAGATTTTTCATGAAATCACGGTGGCGTTTTTCCATTTCCGCCACAAGTCCCGGCAGATTGTCGGGTTGGGAAAGCAAAGGCACGTAGCCAGTCTGAGATTGGGCAAAATGAAAGAGGAAAGAAAGAAGCAAACAAGCCAATAATCTTGGAAACATCACGCAATTTGGGTTTTGCTGCAACCGAAAGCCGAGCAGCGTTTAGCAATGAACTGATAGTGAACAATTTTCCACAATAATCAACAAATCAGTAGGCTGAACCTGCACGAATTTTTTCAGGCAAGGCAAGAATTGCTCCAAAACATTCCTGCCCGCCATCCATTTTGCCACCACCAAGAGGGTGGAAAAGCAATCAAATCTCAGATGTAATCTTTAAAATCATCCAATGGAGCTGTAAAATCATCCGCCATGTATTCAATTAAATGTTTGCCTGCACCAAACTCACAAGGAATAGGCTCGCCGGTGCGCTCGATGTACATGAGTGGCAATGGCTTTTCCAATTTTTCAATTTCAGGATTGGTTTGTCGCACTATGCTGTTTTTCAAAAAAGCCAATAGCTTTTCTAATTCGGCGAATTTGAATTGTATTTCTTCCACCAATTGCTTGAGTTGGCGAAATTCATTTTCAGGAATTGATATCGTATTCATGTTTTGGAACCTTTTATTTCAGCCAACTTTCAAAATCCAATCAAGGTTTCTGGGGCAATTTCATAAGCTGTTTTAAGCTTCTCCGAGTCGCTTGTCGTCTGACCATATCGCTTTGTCATTCTCGCAGAGAACCTCTACGTCCCACACACGCCCTCACGTCTGACCATGTCGCTTTGTCATTCTCGCAGAGAACCTCTGCTTCCCACCCCCCCCATGTCTAAGCCGTTTTATCATACTCCCTTTTGAAAAACTTATCCTCATTAGGCATCAAAGCAACTGCTTCCAACAACTCTTGACTAGGAGGCCAACAACCACAAACATCTGCATTCAAAAAGCGCCTTTCAGTATTCATTTCATTAATTAGCGCTTCTTTTTGCGCCCGAGTAAAGCATTTTATAGCTTTTTCTCTTTCAATAGCATTGTTCACATACTTATGCCATTCGCACCAAATAAGATTGTAGCAGTAGTATTCTCCCGCAAAGGTTTCCGGGTTGCCACGGTTTTGGTAGTGCTCGACAAGCCTTCGAATAAGGTTGTTAGTCATGCCGACGTACAGTGTAGTTTGAGTTGGATTGGTGAGGATGTACACCCAAAATTTATACTCTTTCATAGCATTTGTTTTCAAAAAAGGTAACTGCTTAGCACGTCTGCAAGTCTGCAAGTCGCCTTGTCATTCTCGCAGAGAACCTCTACGTCCCACGCACGTCTGCAAGTTTGCACGTCTGCAAGTCGCTTT
>CAZHLB010001035.1:0-2465 GCA_964533005.1 uncultured Saprospiraceae bacterium | reverse complement strand
TTTCCGAAAGTCTCAAACTTTCGGAAAGGCAGTCTTCGATTCGAGCGAAGAGCCTTTCCGAAAGTTTGAGACTTTCGGAAAGGTTGCTCCGAAATCTACCGGGTTATTTTTTACACGTTCCTCAATACAAAAGGCGCAGGAGACGCAATGGATGTGATTTAAACATTGGGCTTTTGCGTCTCCTGCGCCTTTTGCGCAAAGATAGAAAAGGATTTTACCGGGGATTAGCTGGTCGCTTTCTTGCCAACTTGCCTACCGCTCCAACAGCGCCAGCATGAGGTCTTTGAAATCATCTGCTTTGGCAAAAAGGTGGTCGGAATAGGTCGTCGCCTGAAATTTGAGTTGGTGCGGCAGGTCGTTTCGCAGCATCAGTTCGATGGTCACGTTGCCGAAGCGTTGGTTGGTTTTTGAGCCTGCTTCGAAAGTGGCTCTTGGCTTCAAATAGTGCCGCTCGACGGTTTCGACCCAATCGTTTTTCGTGTAGGTGCGAGTGTCGGAAAGCTGGACTTTGTAGTGCAGCACGAGCACCTTTTCTTTCAGATAATCAAGCAGATAGGTGGCATCCGGGCGGGTAAATTCAGTTTTGTGAAAGTGAATGACGAAGCCTTTCGACGAAGGCGTGTCGAGAAAATCCATCGCTTCCTCCACCTCGTCGGGCAAGGTGAGCCAGAGCGAATATTGGTTGTCGAGCCAATCCACCAAGCGGCGGCAGGCGAGCGATTCTTTCCAAGTTTGAAAGGCTGCCAACTGCTCCGGTTGCCGCTCGATGACCTCGTGGATGAACGGCTGGGCAGGCGAACTTCTTCTGCTGATTGGAACAGGTTTTTGAAATAATTCCAGAGGTCTTTCATTTGCAGAGAGTGAGAAAAGTGAGAGGGTGAGAGCGGTGAGAGTAGCTTCACCAAATCACCGGATTCAATCAATTCAAAAATGAAAAGCCGAACAGACAAGGAAGTTTTTGCGCCTCAAAATTCACGCTGGCGCTTCATCGTCAACCCCATCGCTGGCGGCGGAAAGGTAGGCAGGCGCTGGCTGGAATTGGAGAAAAAGCTCCGCACCGCAGGCGTTGACTTCGACGCCGTTTTTACCGAAAAAAAATTTCATGCCGTCGAATTGGTCGCCCAAGCCACCGCCGAAGGCTGCCGCAAAATTGCCGCCGTCGGCGGCGACGGCACGGCGCACGAAGTGGTGAATGGCATTTTTCAACAAAATCATTGTCCGCCCGGTGAAATCACTTTCGCCCTCCTGCCCGTGGGCACTGGCAACGATTGGATTCGGACGCACCACATTCCCAAAAATTTTGACCGCTGGATGGAGATGTTCCGCCAGGAAAAAACTACCCGGCAAGACGTGGGCTGGCTGACTTTTTTCAAAAACGGCGAGCCGCAAAAACGCCTTTTTATGAACGTGGCAGGCTTGTCCTACGACGGTTTTGTGGCGAAAAAGGCGGAGGCGCACGGCGCTTGGGTCTCGAACAAAATTTTCTACCTGTACCTGATTTTCCGTTGCCTGTTCCAGTTTCGACCGCCGAGGGCGAGGGTGGTTTTTGACGAAAAAAAGGTCGAGCGGAAATTTTACACCATCAACGCAGGCATCTGCCGCTACTCTGGCGGCGGCATTCAGCTTGTGCCTCACGCCCAACCCGCCGACGGCAAGCTGGCTTTGACGCTGGTCAATCAGGTGAGCAAGCTGGAAGTGCTGCTCGTCACGCCGCTATTTTACACGGGGAAAATTGGCTGGCACCCTGCCGTTTCATTTTTTCAAACGGAGGAAATCTTCATCGAAACGCTTGAAAGTCAACCTATTTTGGTGGAAGCGGACGGCGAGTTTTTGGGCGAGGCGCCGGTGCGGATTGGGCTTTGCGAGGAGCAGTTGAAGTTTTTGATTCCTTGACAAGGCTATCTTTTTTTGCAGAAAGAATCGCCTTCATTTCTTCTTTTGGCAATTTTTCCACGAGCCATTGGCGGGCAAGCTTTTGTACAACAGGCTTGAATTGGTCGGTCAGTTCCAAAGAGATTACTAACTCATCGAGACTGTCATCGAATCGGTCGAGCCAGGCATGGAATCGAGGCTGTTTAGAAGGTTTATTTTGAATAATTCGAAGGAGCCGGTCGTCTTGCCGGGTAGAAAAAATGGGATTGGCAATGTAAAACTTGGTGCCGTTTCCGAATGTCGTAGTGTAAAATGGCTCTGCCTTTTTGTTCAAGATTTCCCCGAACATGTTTTGATAGTAGGCTTCGTTGAGTCCATATACCCGTTTGTCTTTCAAGAAATTTTTAAAAAGATGCTTCATTTCAAAACGATGATTGCAAGCAAAATTAAGGTGACACAAACGGCAAACCAACCTGCCATCACTTCAATATCCACTCTGGTTCCGTCCTTGTATTTTTCATTTTCAAAGTTGATTCTCAAGGGGCTTTGCACTCCACCGCTTTTTCCTGCATTTCGGATGAACCGCTCGGCTT
>CAZHLB010001034.1:0-2465 GCA_964533005.1 uncultured Saprospiraceae bacterium | reverse complement strand
CCATCAACAATCAACAATCATGTAATCATCAATCGTCAATCAGGCGAAACTGCCTTCAAACCACATCCCAATGGTATCGCTGGAGCAAGAACTCAAAGCCTTTTTCCGAGACCAAAACCTGGACTTCAAGGACAATTCCGACTCGTTCAAGCGCCTGGATTTCAGCTTCGGCGTGGGCATCGAACAATGGAAATTTCACGTGGATGCCAAGGAAAAACGCCAGCAGTACAACCTCTACAACTGGAAAATCACGAGCGAGCAGGAGCAACACATCTTCATCATTGACGACCTGGCGGCTCGGAAAATTCTCGCCTACGCTCCGTATTCAGGTATGATAGTCAGGGACAATTTGCTCGGCGGCTATTATTTTTTTAGTGTTCTCGACCTGTTTTTGATGCCAAAAATCCGTGTCAACCGACCCATTCACAAGGAGCAGGAAGCCTTGAAAGGCAAGTGGCTGATTGACCTGCGCAACGGTCGCAAATGCGCCAATCTGCCTGAATTTCTGGCAGTTGTGAGAAAGTACGTCGAGAAGCGGGAAGACCTTTTTTTGAACCAGCTTGAATGTTTCGGCAGCTACGTCGGGGAGAATATTGACCAGCGGGGCGAAGTGAGGAAGCCATCGTACTGGGAAATTGACGTTCGGGAGACCCGGTGAAACATGAGCAATCCGAATTTTGGGTTGGCTTTTTTTTGATTAAATGATTGACGATTATATGATTACATGATTGTTGATGGGGTGGCAGATGTAAAATGGGCGATGTCATTTGACATCGCCCATTTTACATCTACCACCCCATCAACAATCATGTAATCATGTAATCGTCAATCATTTAATCAAAAAGCATCCTGAATTTGTCTGCTTTTCCCGGCACTGATTTTGCCGCAATTTGCCATCCCTCCTTCATTTTCAATCCGCACTTTAGATTCAAATGAGAAGACCACCTTTCCTCACCCTGGCACTGGTTTGTTTTTCAACAAGTCTGCTGGCACAAACAACTACTTCCGGCGGCAACGGCGTGGCGCAGCCGATGCTTTATCTGCTTGTTTTTTTTCTAAGTTTTGGCGTGGCGCTGAGTTTTTACCTGCATTTCAGGCAAGCGAAAAAGAGGGCGGCTGAATTGGCTGAAAAAGAAGCGGCAAACCAGCTTTTGAAAAATGAATTGATCCTGACCCTGGACGAATTGCATGAAAAAAAAGCCAGCCTCGGCGGCCTCAACCAACGCCTGATGACCGAATTCAACCGTCGGGAAAAACTGGAAAAATCGTCCTTCTCCCGTGATCGATTCCTGGCGGCAATGAGCAACGAGATGCGGACACCACTGGGCATCATTACTGGCTTGACCCGCTTGCTGCGGGAAACAAAACCCAGGGCAGACCAGGCGGAACTGCTGCGCAACCTGCAATTCGCCGCCAACGACCTGGTGGTTTTCATCAACGACGTCCTGAATTTTTCCAAAATCGAAGTCGGCAAGCTCAATTTGGCGGAGCGGGAGTTTTTTCCAGCCATGACGATGGCGGATATTTTGCAGCGCTTCGACCGATACGCCAGGGACAAGGCGCTGCTGTTTCACCATGCTTACGACTCGAAAATCCCGGAAAAATTAGTCGGCGACGACACCTGCTTGCTCCAGATTTTGACCAACCTGCTCACCGTTGTTTTTCAGCACACGAACGAAGGATCGGTCGAGCTTTTTGTTGATTTGATTGAAGCCACCAGCAAGGAAGCGGTGGTGCGCATCAACGTCGAAGGCACGACCGAAGACCTCGACGAGGACTTCTTTGACCAACCCCTCCAGCTTTCAGGTGGAAACGAGGAGCAGGAATTTGACGGCTACCAGGGCAGCCATTTTTCCCTCACCATCGCCCGGCGGCTGGTCGAGTTGCAAAATGGCAGACTGAAGAAGGTGTCGAAAAAGGGAAGCACACTTTTCACTGTCATCCTGCCTTTCAAATTGCCGCAGGTGAAAAAGGACTGGAAAGAAAAAGACGCCATGCGCTTCTCGGAGCAACTCGCCGGGCGGCAGGTTTTGGTGGTGGAGGACAACAAAATCAACCAGCTCGTGGTGGCGAAATTGCTGCGCAAACAAGGCGTCGAAGTCAGCACGGCAGACAATGGCTTGCTGGCGCTGGAAATTTTCAACCGGCATACTTTCGACCTGGTGTTGATGGATATTCAAATGCCGGAAATGGACGGCTACAAAGCCACCGCTGAAATTCGCAGGCATCCCGACCCGGTGAAAAATTCGGTGCCGATTATTGCGCTGACGTCTTCGGCTTATTTGACGGAGAAGGAAAAAGCCAACTTGTTTGGCATGGATGAGCACGTGGGAAAGCCGTTCAGCCCGGAGGAATTATTGGAAAAAATTAGCGGTTGCCTGGAAGGAAAGGTTGCCTGAAAGACAAACTCTTTTTGATTAAATGATTGAAGATTAAATGATTACATGATTTTTGATGGAATGGCA
>CAZHLB010001033.1:0-2466 GCA_964533005.1 uncultured Saprospiraceae bacterium | reverse complement strand
CGGGGTCGGTGGCAAGCTGTTCTTTTTCTTCAATCTGGATAATTCGGTTAGCGACGTCAAAGATACCTCCTCAACAAAGCCAACCGTTCCTTCAATGTCAGGAGTTGCTCGGTGGTCATAATTTTAAATGGTTATTGAATCAATGGTTTCAGGTTTTGGGGTTTAAAGGTTTAAGGTTTAAAAGTTTCTTGATTTGCCCTTAAACCGTCAAACCTTAAACCTTTAAACCCCAAAACACTATTGCTTTTTCCTCGGTTGAATGCGCTCCAGCTTAATATCGAAGCTCACCACCTGGCTGCTGTCGTTGTTTATCAGCGTTTGAAGATACAGGCTGTCGCCGGGCGACATCAGGCGCAAACCCTCAATCAAAGGCTGCGGGACGCCGGAATATTCAAGCGGAAATTCCATTTCCCTCAGCTTGCTCTGCGTCCTACTCGATGCAATCAATTCACCTCTTTGTTTGATGTCGAAATGAAAAAAAACGCTGTCGCCCGGCTGCGGCGTTGCGCCGTTGTTTTTCACGAAAAAGACGTAGTCGAAGTTGCCGACGGGCGTCTTCCCGCTGGCGACGCCTTTCGGTTTTTCGCTGGAACAAGCCAGCAAAAACAAGCAAAACAACAGCGGTGGAAGCAGTTTTTTCATGAATGAATTCAGTGCTGTCAGCACTTCAAGTGCTGACAGCACTTTGCCTGAATATTAATTGCCAACCTTTTCCAGTTCCACGTAAAAAATCAGCTCGGAGTTAGCAGGAATAAGTTCGTTGCCTTGGTCGCCGTAAGCCAGCGTAGGCGGGACAAACAGGAAGGCTTTTCCACCTTCTTTCAGCAAAGCAATGCCTTCATCCCAGCCGGGAATCACTGCGCCAACGCCCAGTTTGAAATTGTAGGGAGTGCCCCGTTCAAACGAGTTGTCAAACATCTTCCCGTCTTTCAGCACACCATAATATTGAACCTGCACGGGTTGTTGGGCTGCCGCCTGAGTGCCCGTTCCGGGTTCGAGAATGATGTATTTCAAGCCAGTGCTGGTCGTCTGGATGGTGCTTTTCAAAGCGCCGGAGCCGTATTGCTTGATTTTTTCGTCCACCAAACTTTTGACCTCCGGCACACGAGCTGCGAGTGCCGCTTGCCTTTCTTGCTGGATTTTCCGCTCGGCGGCAAGCGTGGAATCATACTCCGCTTTGGTTTGAACCTCCACGAGCACCATTCGATGCACCAGGTTTTTGACGTTTGCTAACGCCGGGTTTTGCTTCATTTTTTCATCCACCGGGACGTACAACGTGATGCTGTCGCCTTCCCGCATTACGACGGCGGCTTCGGCGAGGGGGTTGGATTGGTCTTTTTCTTTTTCCTTTTTCACGGAATCGGAGGAGATGACGATGACGGGAATTTTTTCACCCCGCTCCCGGGTCGAAATCACGAGGCTATCGTCGAACAGCAAGTCAATGTAAAAAAAGGCGAAGTCGCCCGGTTTGGGCTTGGCGCCGTCGCCCGATTTGTGCTTTTCAAATTTATAGCCGCCCGGCGTAGTCGTTTTTTCGCAAGCAGAAAACACCAGCACCGCCAGCGACAACAGAAGAATGGTAATGCGCATCAGAAATGATTGAATGGTTGAATGGCTAAATGGTTAAATGGCTGAATGGTTAAATGGTTAGATGGTTAAATGGCTGGAAATCCCAGCCATTTAACCATCTAACCATTTAGCCATTTAGCCATTTAACCATTCAACCATTTTGATTTATTAAACCGCCTCGTCGTCTTCCCGAAGCAATTGCTCCTGGTACAGAGGTAGTATTTCTTTGAATTTGCTCACGGTTGGGCGCAGCCCGATGTACGAGTAGCCGCCCGCCGCATTTTTATGCCCGCCGCCTTTGAAATGGTTTTTTGCAATCTCCTGCACCGAAAAATCGCCCTTCGAGCGCAGCGAAATTTTCGTGATGGTCGGCTGCTCGTGGATGAAGACGGCAAGTTTCACTTTCTTCATTTGCAGCAGGTAATTGACCAAACCTTCCGTGTCGCCCCGCACGATTTCGTATCGCTCGTAGTCCTGTTTTGACAGGGTGATGATGGCGGTTCGGAACTCGTCCAGCACTTCCATCCGGTTGTTCAGCACGTGACCGAGCAGACGCAAGTGCTTCTCTTCCAATGAATTGAAAACAAGGCTTTGGATTCGGATGTCGTCCACGCCCAATTCCAGCAGGTCGCCGACGATGCGAAAAACCTTGGGCGAGGTGCTGTATTTGAAAGACCCGGTGTCTGTCAGGATGCCGGTGAAAAGGCATTCCGCCACTTTCAGGTCAATCATGCTGGCGTCGCCGAGCAGGTGGATGAAATCGTACACCAATTCGCTGGTGGAACTGACCCCGGTATCGTGCAAGGCGAAGTCATAAAAAGGGTCGGGATACAGGTGGTGGTCAATCATCACCTTCGGGCAGCGCAGGGCTGGGATGCCTTCGCCCATTTTGTCAAT
>CAZHLB010001032.1:0-2468 GCA_964533005.1 uncultured Saprospiraceae bacterium | reverse complement strand
GTCCTTCACTCCAAATCTGCGGTGGGGGGGGGGGGTGATAACTAACCCCCCCCCCGACACTCGGCGGGTTGAAAATCAACACTTTAGCTCGCTTATTCCGATTCGGGAAGGTGGCTCTAAACCGCCGCTTTACCTGGTGCATGGCGGCGGTTTGCACGTGCTTTTTTATCAAAATCTGGTAAAGCACCTCGACGCCGACCAGCCAATTTTTGCGTTGCAAGCCAAGGGTTTGAACGGCGACGAAATGCCCCTCGACCGCATCGAAGACATGGCGGCGCACTACCTGGATGAAATTTTCAAGCAAAATCCGGACGGCGTTTATTGCCTTGCAGGCTACTCGCTCGGCGGTTTGATTGCTTGGGAGATGGCTCGCCAACTCAAAGAAACTGGCAAAGAAGTGCCGTTGCTGGCGCTCTTCGATGCCGTCGCCAAGTACGAATGGGCAGGCGAAGGCTCGAATGGCAAGTGGAAAAAGAAACTGAAAAAGGCTGGCTTCAATATTTCCCTGCTGATGACCAACCCGGCAAAGGCGGTCGAGTACAAATCCAACGTGCTGAAAATGCAGTTTCAACACGCCAAAGGCAAGCTGCTGATGGCTTACCGCAACAACCGCACGAATGAAATCGAGGAAGGCTACCTGCCTTACGGCAAGGAAGTTTATGAAAAAAGCCTCGAAGCCTACGACCGTTACGAGTTGCAGCCGCTCGACATTCACGTGGATTTGTTCAAGGCGAAAGAGCAGATGTTTTACCTGCACGACCCGTTGAATTATGGCTGGGACAGGTTCGCACGAGGCGGCGTGTCGGTACATGAAATCGAAGGCAACCACCTGACGCTGTTCGATGAGCCGCACGGAAAGCAGGTGGCGGAAATTTTGAAGGCGAGACTCCAGGAGGTCTCGATGGAGGTGGCGGTTTTTTGAGGAAAATTTTCCTCAAAAAATCGCTCCCTCCAATAGCTCTCTTTTTTACCCTCCGAAGGCAAAAAACAACAAAAACATGAACGACTTCGCAATGGACGCCATCCAAGTGCTCGACCTGGGCAGCCGGGTCGAACTGGCAGGTGTGAAAGTTATCTTGCTGGATGTCAATCGTTTGAGCCATGAAATGATGTTCGGATTGGGGCGGCTGCTCTCACCGAAAGAGCTGCGCAAGGCATCCCGTTTTCGTTTCAAAAAAGACCGGAACGCCTACCTGGCAGGACGTGGCATGGTTCGCACGCTGGCTGCGGAGGTGTTGGGCGTGGCTGCCAATTCGCTTGAAATTTCGGAGGGCAGGTACGGCAAACCATATCTGAAGGACTATGCCGAAATCCTCCGCTTCAACCTGTCGAACTGCGGCAATTTGATTGCGATTGCCTTCGATTTTGGCGGCAGAGAGGTGGGAATTGACCTGGAAAAAATCAACTCGGACTTCGACTATTTCGACGTGGCAGGGCATTATTTTTCGGAAAAAGAATGCGCTCAGATTCACTCGCACCAAGATTTTTATCGCTTTTGGACGATGAAGGAAGCTTTGCTAAAAGTGACTGGCGTGGGACTGGTGGATGAGTTGCCGAGGCTAGATTTATCGGAGAAGCTAAACTTCGTGGAGGTGGAGGACGAGCGGCTGCTGACTTTCCGTAGTTCCAGCTTTTGCTTGCACTCGTTTGAAAATGAAGGGTTTGTGTTCACGGTGGCAATGATGGATGTTTGCTCGCCGGAAGATTCGGAAGCGGAGAACAAGAAGCTGGTGGTGTTTTATTGAAGAAGAAAAACCAAAAACAGCCTTCTGTTTTTCCAGCAAACCCGGTTAACTTTGGTCAAAATCTTAGCCAATGGAAGTTTTGAAAAAGACATTGACTTACCAGGAATTCAAGCAGATAGAATTCCCCGACGACGACCCGTTCTGGTATGAACTTATAAATGGAGAACTCGTGCAAAAACAATCACCAACTGCCGACCACCAAGCAATTTCTGTTGAAATTGAATACTGGCTGAAAAGCTATGCGAGAACCACCAAAGCGGGGCGGATGCTTCATGCGCCGCTCGACGTGGTGCTGGACGATGAAAACGCCTTCCATCCTGATATCCTTTTCATCAAAAAAGACAGGCTGTTCATCGTGAATGAAAAAGAGAAGATTGTGATGGGAGCACCTGATTTGGTCGTGGAAATCTTGAGCAAATCCACCGCTGTTGATGACAAAGGCGACAAAAAAGACACTTACGAGCGATACGGCGTGAAGGAATATTGGCTGGTTGACCCGGTGAAAAAATCCTTTGACGTTTACGTTTTGAAAAATGACCGCTTCAAACTTGCCGCCTACCTGGAAGGCAGCGGCATTCTGAAATCTACCTGCCTGGAAGGTTTTGAAATGGACATCGCCTCAGTGTTTGATGAGGCTAAATTTTGAGATTGAGAGGTTTGAGGTTGTCTGAAGGAATATTGGCTGGTTGACCCGGTGAAAAAATCCTTTGACGTTTACGTTTT
>CAZHLB010001031.1:0-2469 GCA_964533005.1 uncultured Saprospiraceae bacterium | reverse complement strand
GAAAAATTTAAGCAGGTTGAGCTGTAAGAAGGCTTGTGTTTTGTTCATACCACGTTTTGTTTTCTCGACTTTGCCGTCCACCCACTCGTACTTGTATTCATCTTCACGAGTGAGGTATTCCCGTTGGAAGTCTTCCCAAGAAATGAATTCAGAAGCATGTGGCTTCAAAGCAGGGGTAAGCATAGTCGCAGGTTGAATGGCAGTGCTTTGCATGGTTTGAATTTTTTACAAAGATAGGTTTTCCCTTTCCACGAAATACATGTCCACTTTCCCCTTGTTCTTCGCCTCGATTTTCCCCCGGTACGTGCAGCGAAATTTGCCGTCCAGCAACTCGAAAGTCGTCTGCGAAATATTCACCCGGTCAATTTCGCCGCTTTGTTCCATGCGGGCAGCCAGGTTGACGGTGTCGCCCCAGATGTCGTAGGCGAATTTCCGCTTGCCCACCACGCCTGCCACCACCGCTCCCGAATGAATGCCGATGCGGCAATGAAAGACCTGCTTGCCTTCCTGTTTTTTCCGTTCCCGAAATTCCTGCATGAACCGCTGCATTTCGAGCGCCGCCCGAACAGTGTTTTCGGCATGAGCAGCCTGCGGCAACGGCAGCCCGGCAACGCAGAGATAGGCGTCGCCGATGGTCTTGATTTTTTCGATGCCGAGGCGGGCGGTGATTTCATCGAAGGCTTGAAAACACTCATCCAACTCTGCCACGAGCGCCTCCGGCGAGGTGGCTTCTGCGAGTTGGGTAAAACCTTGAAAATCAGAAAAGAGGACGGTCACGGCGTCGTAGCGGCGGGCTATTGCTTTGCCGTGGGTTTTGAGTTCTTCGGCAGTTTGGGCGGGGAGGATGTTGAGCAGGAGGTCTTCCGAGCGTTGCTTTTCGGAGCGGATGATTTTGTTGCGGTTGAACAGCACGAAAGCAAGCAGGAGTAGCAGTGCAGCGCCGCCGAGCAAGGAATTGCGCAGGGTGTTGGCGGTTTTCAACTTAGCTTCGTTCAGGGCAATGGTTTGCCGTTGGCGCTCATTCTCCCACTCGACTCTGCGGTTGCCATAGACGGCTTCCCGGCGCATTTGCTGCTTGGTTAGTTCCTCGGTGAAGCGTCGGGAACGAAGCTTGTCGTAAGCCTCCAGGTACTCGTAAGCCTGCTTGTGCTCGCCGAGAGCGAAGTGAATTCTCGCCAGGTCTTTCAGCCCATTCTGCTGGTATTTCAGGTCGCCGATTTCGACGGCGATTTGATAATATTTATTGGTGTAGTCCAAGGCTTCCCGGAAACGTTCTTGCCTGCGGCGCACGTCGGCGATACCGTTGTAAATTTCCATGATGCCCGCCCGATTGCCTTCTTTTTGGCGGATTTCGAGGGAGCGGTCGAGGTAATTTTCGGCTTCCTGCCAGGTTTGGTTTGCCGCCGCCAGCTTGCCGGTCTTTTTTTGAAAGCTGCCGAGGTTTTTTAACACGTAGCCCATGTTGTTGAAAATCTCGGCTTGCCCGACCGTGTCTTGCAGGCGGGTGCGGATGGCGAGTGCCTGCTGGTGGATGACTTTTGCCTCGTTGAAAAGTTGGAAAATGCTGTCGTTGTTGCCGCCTGCGTCCATTTTTCGTTCGGCGATGGCGTCTTTCAGGTTGGCGATATTGTTCAGCGCCGAGGCTTCTTCCCATTCTTCGCCGAGTTTTCGTTGCAAGGCAAGGGATTTTTCGTAAGCCTGGAGCGCTTCCTCGAACCTGTCCAATTCGGTTTTGATGTTGCCGATGATGTTCCAGGCTTTGGCGGCGCCCTCCTCGTCGCCGGTGCGCTCGGCAAATTCGAGGTAGCGAAAAATGTATTCCAGGGCATCCGAATGGTTGCCGATGCTTTCATAAACGTTGGCGATATTGTACCAGGAGCGAGCCATGCGGGCGGTGTCTTGCAATTCTTCCCGCAGGCGCAGGGCTTGTTCGTAGCTGGCAAGGGCGGCGAGGTAGTCGCCCTGGTTTTCCTGTTCGTTGCCGATGTTGTTGTGCAGGGAAGACACGCCAATCTTATCGCCGAGCGACTGGCGGATTTTGAGGGCTTGCCCAAAAAATGAAATCGCCGCCTCGCTCCTGCCGTGCATGCCTTCGACGACGCCCCGGAAATTGAGGGCGTTTCCTTCCCCTTTTTTGAATTTGAGCCGCCGGGCGAGCGCCAGGGCGGAATCGAGGTGGGCAATGGCTTGGCTGGGATTTTCCTCACGCAATTCCCAGGCGAGGTCGTTGAGCAGGTTGACCCGGTTGGTGTCGGGACGGGCGGTTTGGAGCAAGCGGCGCAGGCTGTCCGCCAGGGTGGTTTCTTGCGAAAAAAGGAAACCGGGCAGCAGGCAAGCGGCGAGGAAGATGAGTTTGTTCAATGTGGAAAATTCAAGTGAGAAAGCTTTTCAAGATGCTCTACGACTGATTAAATGATTGATGATTACATGATTACATGATTGTTGATGGAATGGAAGATGGCTGGATGG
>CAZHLB010001030.1:0-2472 GCA_964533005.1 uncultured Saprospiraceae bacterium | reverse complement strand
GGATGACAAAAGCGACTTGCAGACTTGCAGATAGTAGGGACGGCAGGCGTTTCTGCGGGTAATGGACAGGGTCTATAACCCAGTCGCCGTTTGCCGACGTTCCGCTCCAAACCGTTGATTTTCAATGTCAAATCCCACCTGTCCCATAGTTGTAACGCTTTTGTAACGCCCCGTTTCGGGCGGCATCGGGCGCTTCTTTCTTCTTTTGGCAAACAGATAAATATCACAACTATGGATGGTGGTCGCCCTGGGGAAAACGGCAGTAAAACGCCAAGCCCCTTCACTCGCAAAGAAGCCCTGCGCTATTGGTTGGTCTGGGCGGCGGTGATTGCCGCTTTGGCTTATGGCATTCACCGCTATTTCGAGTATCGCAATGCGGAATTAGACAAGCGAATCGAGCGCCTGGGGAATTAGCAAAAACTCAGGTTGCGGCTACCGGTACAGAAACAACGTGCCTTTCACTTTTACACCTCGTGCCAAAATGAAAAAATCCTGCGTCATCCTCTTTTTCTCCACCTGCATTGCCGCCGCCGCACTCGCGCAGCAGCCGCCTTCCGCGGAGCAATTCGAAGACCTGGAGGCACTCGCCAAAAAGGGCTTTTTCAAAGAATACTTCAAAGGCATGTTCGCAGGCTTCACCGACTTCGGCGAGCCTTTCGACCTGAACGGCGGGCTGGGCGTCAACATGCGCTCCTATTCCGCCCTCGGTACGACGCCTCGCCAAGACCCCTTTTTTTACGCCGTCAATGCCAGCGCAAACGCCAGGATTTACAAGCTGAATGCCCCGTTTTCGCTGATGATTTCCGCCAAAAACAAGGAAGCCGCCTACCCCAAACCGAAGGAATTTATTGACGCTTTCAAAAACAACCTCGCCGCTCAAAAGCAACGCTACGTCCGCTTTGGAACCAGCCCCCGCTACAAATGGATAAAGACGCATTTCGGACATCGCAGCATGAATTTTTCGCAGTACACCATGTCCAACCTCGTCTTCCTCGGAGCGGGCACGGAACTGACGCCGGGCAAATTGCGACTCAGCGCCATGTACGGTCGGCTGGCGAAAGCCGAGCCGATTGACCTGTCGCTGGTCGCGCCGAACATCCCAAAATTCGAGCGGAAAGGCTGGGGCGTGAAGGTGGGCTACGGCACGCCGGAGGACTTCATCGAAGCGGTGCTGTTCCAAGCGAAGGACGACCCCGGTTCGATTTTTATCCCCGACACCCTGCCTGCCCAGGTCGCCCCGGAACACAACGAGGCGCTGGGACTGGTGGCGCAAAAGACGTTTTTTGAAAAATTCAAATTCAAGCTGGACTTCGGCGCAAGCGCCCTTTCGCCCAACGCCGAAGACGCCCCTGCGGGAAATCACTTTCCGCACCCGTCCTTCCTGTTTCAAGGCAGGGCAACCACGAACTACAAAACCGCCTTCGAGTCCAGCCTCGACTACCAGGCGAAATTTTACACGCTCGGCTTGAAGTACAAGCGGGTTGACCCCAACTACAAAACCCTCGGCGCTTACTTTTTCAACTCCGACATCGAAGATTGGACGCTGAATCTCAGCACGACCTTGCTGCAAGGCGCACTCACGCTCAACTCCGCCGGCGGCTTGCAGCGCAACAACCTCGACGGCACGAAGCCCAACCGCCTGACTCGCAAAATCATAGGCTCCTTCGACGGTGCATATAATAAAGGTGCGCTCAACCTCACCGCCAATTATTCCAACAACGCCTCCGACGTCGCCTACCTGCTCGACCCGCAAGACCCTATCCTCAACGTCATCATCATCACGCAGGACGCGGGTTTCACCGCCACCTACTCCTTGCAGGACAGCTCTCAAAACCAGCACGTCTTCAACCTGACCGGCAACGCCCAAATCGTCACCGACGACGTGGAAGACCCCGCCACCAGCTCATTTTCGAGGATGCTGGTCGGCAATTTCATTTACACCCTCGCCCTTGCCGCCGGTCAGTGGAGCCTGAACGGCAAAGCCACTTTCAATCAAAATGAACTGACCAGCCAGCTCGTGCGGCGCTACGGAGCGGGTTTCGGCATTGCCAAAAACCTGTTCAAAGGCAAAATCAACACGGGGCTGGACTACAATTTTTTCTTCACCGTGACCGAAGGTTTTGGCAAAAACAACAACGCCACCGCCGCTTTCCGCCTCAACTGGAACGTGAGCGACGTCCATGCCATCGCCATGAATTGGAATTACCTGCAAACGAAAAACGTGGGCGCTGGCGCAACTGACCAGTTCGGCGAGGTGGTGGGGACGCTGGCTTATCAGTACACTTTTATTAAAAAGAAGAAGGCGGCGGACGGCGAGGCGAAGCCAAAAAAGAAGCGAAAGAAAGGCGGGGAGGAAGCGCTCCCGGCGGAAGAAAACAACAACCAATAACCCTTTGAATAACCACGACCCGCCGCCCCATTCTGATTAAATGATTGATGATTACATGATTACATGATTGTTGATGGAATGGC
>CAZHLB010001029.1:0-2477 GCA_964533005.1 uncultured Saprospiraceae bacterium | reverse complement strand
TTTGAAACCCCGCATTTTGGCTCCAAAATGCGGGGTTTCAAAACCCCGCCGCTCGGAACTCGACCTTTCCTAAAGTATCGAATAAATCAGGCTAACTACTTAACAATCAGCAATTAGCAACCACCAAAAAAAGAACCCCGTAGCGAAGCCACGGGGTTCTGACTAATTTACATACTATGAGAAAACCTAGTCTTTACTGCTTGATGATGAGTTTGGAAGCGCCGGTGGTGCTGGTTCTTAGCACATATTCACCGGGTTGAAGCTCGCTCAAATCCACTTCTGCGGAGAGCGAATTTTGAGACACTTCCTGGCTTTCTACCAAGCGTCCGTTCAGGTCGAACAAGTCAATTCTGGCATCTTGGGACAACTCCCTGGCGAAGCGGATTGTCATAAAGTCTGTTGCTGGATTGGGGAAGGCGACCACTTCTTCGAATTGTTCGCCGGGTGTTTGGAGCGCCAGAAATTCTGGCGACGGCTCCATTTCCGAGACAACGTTAGGCAAATTCCCGGAATTCCCAAATGCGAGGGGCGGCAATAAATTGAAAAGTTGGTTGAGATTGATACCATTTGGCGTGATGCCGAGCGGCAAAGCCCACACGAAATCGCTGTATTCATTGCCAACGCCGGTGAGTTGGAGCGAAGCGATGCCGAGGAGTTGCTTGCCGATAAAATCGGAAGTCATTCCCGCTGCGGGCCCATTGACTGCATTGATAATGAGGGGATTGAAAAGCGAGCCGCCGTAGCTGAGGAATTGCTCGACGACGCCGTTGGGATTGACGAGGGCGAGACCGCCGCCGTTGCCCATTTGGTCAACATCATACCAAATCGCACCATAACCATTTTGCTGGTTTGGAATAGTGGAACTGCCGAGGTCTTCGGTTTGATTGACCGTGCCATTTGCGTTGTAAAGGACGGCTTCCCAGCCATCCAGGCTTGAACCTGCGTCACCTGCAATTTCAAAACCCCGGTTCGAGGGATTGGAAGCCAAATAATTCACCTCGTTGATGAATTTTCCAGCTTGGCTGAAAAGAGAAAAAGATGCAAGGACGGAAAAGGTGGTAAGGAAGAAAGTCTTTTTCATGGCGATGAACTCTTTTTTGCGTGAATGAATGAGTTCGAGGCAAGCCACCAAAAAGTACCGTTTAGGAAAAGAAGTCGGGGCAAAAGTATCAACTATTTTCAAAGGACACAACCGGCATGGGAATTTTGTAGTACTGAATTACTTCGGTTAGCATTTTCCTCGTACTGTCTAAATTTGACTTTCCTCTGGTTTGTTCGAGAACGCCAATTATTTTTTTCACGTACTGGTCTCTTTCCGTTTCCAACCATTTTGCGGCGTAATAAAAACCATTCAGCGCAAGGTCGTTTTCTGGATTCACCACTTTACCAGTTGTTGATTTTTTATA
Organism: uncultured Saprospiraceae bacterium; assembly: GCA_964533005.1. Classification (GTDB taxonomy): domain Bacteria; phylum Bacteroidota; class Bacteroidia; order Chitinophagales; family Saprospiraceae; genus UBA6168. The sequence goes on along the minus strand of CAZHLB010001029.1, from coordinate 1,071 downwards.
GCGGCGGTAGCTTCTTTCAACTTTATCAAAATCTTTCAGGCAAAAACCTGCCATTATCATGTTCAAATATATCGGGTCGATGTAAGCATGAAAAGGAACTTGTTGATAGAACAAGAGCAAGTTTTCCAACAGGTTGAAGCATTCTTTGATATCCTCCTTTGAGCCGAGAAGCAACAAACCTGCGTAAATCGTGGAGAGATTGATGTATTTGACGACGTATCGCTCTTGCAATAGTTTATTGTTGAGCAATATCTGGCTTTTATTTTTTAAAAAATGGATTCGTGCTTTTGTTTCCTCTGGCAGCTTTTGCAAATGGTCATCCCGGTAACTTGAAAAGTAGTTTGTCACAAGGTAGCTGGTCTGAATTGCAATAGAATTGATTTCCGGTAGATTGATAAAGCTGTTCCAAAATAAATCCTCTTCGCTTTTTTCAATAAGTGAGGTGGCTTCTTCCAAAACCTTTTCCGTGCTCAATTGACGGATGGAATAGTTCAGCTTTAAGAAACCTAATTTGGGTCTAAAATTGTGCAGATAAGGAAAGACGATGTAGTCGTTTTTTTCCAGCGTTTCTTCAATTGCCAGTAATTCTTGAAAAATTTCTTCACTGTAAAAAGTTGGAGAACGGCTCATGTAAGACAAGTAACAAATATTGAGTCTCGCCATTAGCGAAACTGCCAAACTTTCGCTGTTGCGACACGACTCCAGGAATGCTAAAGCCTCCGAGACCTGAATGGTTTCTTCTTTCCCTTTGTCTTTCAATTGTTTGTAAACAGAAAGGTTGATTTCATTTAAAGCCTGTTGAAGAGATTGCAAGCCATTTATGCGCATGTAAAAATTTAAGGCTTCCCGGTGCGCTTCAAAAGCAATCTCCCGCTGGGCCAAAAACTGCAACACTTTCATCTCCGTGCTGAAATCCTCAATCTTCCCGCTCACGTCCAGCGTCAGTTCCGCCAGTTTGGTAGCGTCATCCAATTTGCCCGTGTTAATTAAGTGCTGGATGCGGGTGACGTTGTGCTGCAAATAGTCTGGATAATTCCGTGCGAGGTAGCCCGTGAGTCGAAAGGTGTAGTG
>CAZHLB010001028.1:0-2493 GCA_964533005.1 uncultured Saprospiraceae bacterium | reverse complement strand
CAAAAGCGACTTGGAGACTTGGGGCTTGGAGACTCGCAAAGGGAGTTTTAGACAGCCTCCAACTGATTTCTCGGAATGAAACTCTTCGACGTTTATCCCCTTTTCGGCATTGACATCCAGCGCAGCGAAGGCTGTTTTGTCTTCGACCAGCAAGGCAGGCGCTTCCTCGATTTTTACGGCGGGCACGCCGTGATTTCCATCGGGCACTCGCACCCGCACTTTTTGAAGCGCATCAAAGACCAGGTGGACAAGGTGGCTTTTTACTCCAATTTCGTGGAAAACGCCCTGCGGGAACAGTTAGCACAAAAGCTGGGCAAGCTCTCCGGTTACGCTGATTATCAGCTTTTTATGGTCAACTCCGGGGCGGAAGCCATCGAAAATGCGCTCAAGTTGGCGTCGTTTCAAAACGGCAGAACGAAGGTCATCGCCTTTGAAAACTCATTCCACGGTCGCACCTCGGCGGCGGTCAACATCACCGACGACACGCGCATTTCGGCAGCCATCAACCAAGGTTTCGAGACCATTTTCCTGCCGCTCGACGATTCGCAGGCAGCGGAAGCAGCCTTGTCTGTCGGTGACGTTTGTGCGGTTATCATCGAAGGCATTCAGGGCATCGGCGGCATCCACACGCCGTCGCCTGCCTTTCTGCAAGACCTCGCCACGCTTTGTCGCAAGCACGAAACGGTTTTTATTCTCGATGAAATCCAGTCAGGCTATGGCAGGACGGGCAAGTTTTTCGCCCACCAACACGCAGGCATCGCCCCCGACCTTATCGCCATCGCCAAAGGCATGGGCAACGGTTTTCCCATCGGCGGGGTCATCATTCACCCCCGGTTCAAGGCTCGGCACGGCTTGCTTGGCGCAACTTTTGGCGGCACGCACATGGCTTGCGCCGCAGGCTTGGCGGTGCTGGAAGTGATTGAAAATGAAAACCTTGTGGAAAATGCTGCGCAGCAAGGTGAGCGACTGAAAACCGCTTTGCGCCAGTTCGACGGCGTCGCAGAAGTGCGGGGCGAAGGCTTGATGATTGGGCTGGAATTCGACTTTCCGGCAGCGCCCTTGCGGAAAAAATTGCTGGAAGAATTTGGCGTGTTCACCGGCTCGTCTTCCAACAAAAACGTGATGCGGTTGCTGCCGCCGCTTTGTGTGGGGGAGAGCGAAGTGAGCTTGTTTTTGGAGGCTTTTGAAACTTGCCTCGAAGCGCATGCTCACCAGCAGGAAGCTTTCGAAGCGGCCTGATTTCAAAAGCCGAACTCAAAGCTGACAGGTGGAAAACAGGTTTTTTGGAAGGAGAAAAATGAAATTTTTCTCCTTCCAAAAAACCTGTTTTCCACCTGTCAGCTTTTGCCCAAAATGAAGCAATTCACCTCCATTCACGACGTCCCCGACGCAGATGCCTTGATTCAGAAAGCCCTGAAAATCAAGCGCCTCGCCACGTTAAAGCCGCCCATTTCTTCCCTCATGCCTCATCCCTCATCCCTAATTCTCCTCTTTTTCAACCCCAGCCTGCGCACTCGCCTGAGCACCGAAAAAGCGGCGCAAAACCTCGGCATCAACGTCATCACCATGAACGCCGACCAGGGCTGGAAAATCGAATTTGAAGACGGCGTCGTCATGGATGGCGACAAAGCCGAGCACGTCCGGGAGGCAGCGGGCGTCATCAGTCAGTACGCCGACGTCATCGGCATCCGCACTTTTCCCACGTTGACCGACCGGGAACGGGACTACCAAGAGGTTGTCCTTCAACAGTTTATCAAATACGCCAGCGTCCCCGTGCTGAGTTTGGAGTCGGCGACGAGGCATCCTTTGCAATCGCTGGCGGACGCCATGACCATCGAGGAGCATCGAAAAACTGCCCGCCCGAAGGTCGTCCTCACTTGGGCGCCGCACCCGAAGGCTTTGCCGCAGGCAGTGTCTAATTCCTTTTTGGAATGGATGAAAATAAGGGACATCGAGCTGGTCGCCTCCTTCCCACCGGGAGCGGAACTTGCGCCGCAATTCCTTGAAAACGTGCAAGTTGAATACGACCAGCAGCGGGCTTTCGAGGGCGCAGATTTCATTTACGCCAAAAATTGGTCGTCCTTTTTGGATTATGGAAAAATTCTCACCCCGGCAGAAAACTGGACGGTGACGCCTGAAAAAATGGCGCTGACCAATGCCGCCCGGTTCATGCACTGCCTGCCCGTGCGCAGAAATGTCGTCGTGGCGGATGCGGTGCTGGACGACCCGTTGTGCCTGATTTTGGAACAGGCGAAAAACCGGGAATTTGCGGCGCAAGCCGTGCTTTCTGAATTGTTGAAGCAGAAATTTTGAGCCGTTATGAGTCATGTGCGAGCCGCTTTGGATTTCTCGGAGTTTTCGAACAGAACCTCAGCACCCCAAGCAAGTCTTCACGGCTGCACGTCTGCAAGTCGCTTTGTCAATCTCGTCGAGAACCTCTGCGTCCCAGACGTGGCCTGGGACGCAGAGGTTCTCTTCGAGAATGACAAAGCG
>CAZHLB010001027.1:1412-2502 GCA_964533005.1 uncultured Saprospiraceae bacterium | reverse complement strand
TCCTTCCATCTGCCATTCCATCAACAATCATGTAATCATCAATCATTTAATCAAAGTTGGACGCCCCGAACTCACGATATTTTAAACGATTTCAATGTCCATCCTCATCACAGGCGCCACCGGCAACGTCGGCTCAGAAGTCGTTCGCCAATTAGCCAATGCAGGCGCACCCGTCACCGCCGCCGTCCGCAACGCAGAAAAAGCTGCGCTAGAATTTGCCCGGCAAGGCTTGGCAATCCCTTGCAAATCCTTCGATTATGCCAAGCCTGAAACCTGGCAGCACGCTTTGGAAGGTGTGGAATCTATTTTTCTAATCGTCCCGCCGGGCACGACCGAATCGAAGGATATCGAAGCTTTTTTCAAAAAAGCATTGGCGGCAGGCGTCCGCCGCCTCGTTTTTCATTCCGGCAGATCCACCGGCGACCTGCCGGGCGAACCGCTCAACGTTACCGAAGGACTGGTACGCCAAAGTGGCATCGCCTGGACGATTTTGCGCCCCGGCTGGTTCATGCAAAATTTTCTGAACTGGGTCGGCTTCACCATTCCTGCCGAAGCCGCTTTTTACCTGCCCGCCGCCGATGCCAAAACTGCTTTCGTGGATGTGCGGGACATCGCCGCAGTCGCCGTCGAAGCTTTGACAAAACCGGGGCACGAAGGGCAGCTTTACGAACCGACTTCCAGCCGTGCGCTCGACCATTTCGAGGTGGCGCAAATCATTTCAAAAGCAGCCGGTCGCAGCATTCGCTACGTCCATTTGGACGACGAGTCGTTTGTGGTGGAAATGATGAAAAGGGGCTGGAGCAGAGCATCTGCCGAGCACACGGTTTTTCTCTACCGCATCGTGCGGACGGGAAAAGAGGCGGCGGTGAGCGGCGACGTGGAGCGGTTGCTGCACCGGCAGCCGGTTGATTTTGAGCAGTTTGCGCAAGATTATGCTTCGAATTGGGAGAGAAGATGACCCTTCGAATGGGCAAAAGCTGACAGGTGGTTTTTGGATGTTTCAGTTGAAAAATTTTAAAATTTTAAAAATCCACAAACAAAAACCCCCAGTCAGCATTTAGCTCCATAACAGAATACCCACTGGCGCGTT
>CAZHLB010001027.1:0-1402 GCA_964533005.1 uncultured Saprospiraceae bacterium | reverse complement strand
TTTTGTTGTTTTTTGTTTTTTGTTTTTTAATTATTTTAATTTTTAAATTTCAAAATCAAAAAAACCACCTGTCAGCTTTGAGCTCGATACGAGAATCCCAAGTGGCGCTTTTTTGCTGAATACCTTCGTCCATGTTTCCAGAAAAATTCATTTCCATTGCCGGGGTTGACCGGATAGCAAAATTCGGCGACCCGGTTTTGCGAAACCTCCAAATCACGCAGAGTTACCACGTGCTTTCCGCAGCGATGTCGCAGCGAACCGGGCGCTGCGCCAATTGGTGTACGTTCGCTACCTGGGCTTCCAAACAAGCCGGTCAGACCATTCGCCGGGAAGACCTCGCCAGGGCTTGGGAGCAGGCTTTGAAAGTCTCGTCCGTGCAGGCTGCCGTTTCTGAAATCACGAATCATTTGCTGGAAAGAGGCGCTCGCCTGAGCAGGCAAGGCATCGGAAAAGTGATTTGGGATGCGCTAAATCCTGCCGTTATTATGGAGCGTTCGAGCAGGGCGGTGGCTCGTGGAAATCAAAAAGTATATGCTGAAATAGGGCTTGAATTTGCCCGATTTATTGCCACTTGTTTTAACGATAAAACATTTAATGCGGAGAATATAGCCCGTTTTTGTGCAACTTTAAAACCCGGTAGCCCGCCTGGCGGGCAACAATATTTGCGGCAGGCATTTTCAAATTATTATGCCGCATTTTTCGAGCCGGACGCCAAGGCAAAAGCGGAATATATTTTATTGGCAAACCTGCAAATCGGCTTCCACGAGCAAACCCGCCTGCAACCGGAAATCGCTGAAGCGTTAGAAGCTTCGGTCGGCGTGGAACCAGCGGAATTAAAGCGCCGGTTGCTCGCCGTCCTGTTTCCGGGTCGGAGTTGGATAAGTTCCATCGGTTCCATTTTTACCAGTTTTACCGGGCAACCGACGCCTTTGGATTTGGCAATTGCCCGTTTTTTATCGCTGGTCAAGCTGCATATCCGCCACTTTTTGACGGAGCAATTAATGGTATTATGTTTTCCAAATGAGGTGCGGCTGCGGCTTGGAGATGATTTATCAAGCGGCGTACCTGTCCTATTGAAGCAATTAAAAAATGCGGATTTGCTGGCAATACTGTCAAAAATTGACCCGACGCCCGATAGCCTGCAAGCTACTGGTGCCGAGGATTGGGCGAATTTGCCGGACAGGCTGCATTTTATTGCCGATATGTTTCGCTGCAATCATGAAAATGCGGATTTGCTTTTGCCGCCGTTTGATGATGCACAAGAGAAGGCTATTTCAGAAGACCAGACGCCTGTACATGGCAGGCTTTAGCGCAACGAAAAATTTTGTCTCATGCCGGTTTTGGGTAAAGCCTCCGTGCCGCCAAACTCCAGTTTGGCGGTGACTCCATTCGCCAAACTGGA
>CAZHLB010001026.1:0-2503 GCA_964533005.1 uncultured Saprospiraceae bacterium | reverse complement strand
TGCGCAATGGCTGACACCGAGGGTTTCGTTAGGATTATCATTTCAAAACTCAATAATTATGAAAGCAACATTACTCCTCGCAGGCTGCCTGCTGGCTTGCCTTTCCAACCACCTGGGCGCCCAGAACTGGCAAAAAGAAACCCTTCGCTCCAACATCCTCGGCGCCTGGACACGAGCCGCTGATTTCGACCAGGACGGCGACCCCGACATCCTCGTGCAAGTGGCAGATTCGATTCTTTGGATGGAAAACCTCCGCCCTGGCTGGGCAGAGCACTTGGTGGACGCCACCTTTTTCAACTCGACGTATGGCTATGTGGACGTGGTGGACGTGGACGGCGATGGCGACACGGATGTCGTCAAAGTGCCTTCCACGCTGGGCGATGGAACTGACCCATTGACCTGGAACGAAAACGTCGCCAACGGCTCATCCTGGGTGAAACATGAAATCGCCACCATGCAAGCCTCCGCCGGGTGGCTTCAAAATGCCTTTGGCGACCTCGACGGCGACGGCGACCTCGACATCGTAGTGCCGGAGTACGATTTTAGCCCTGCCGTGAAGGGTGCTTTGTACTGGTTGGAACAAACTCCCGCCGCCTGGGTCAAGCATCCTTTGCGCAACGGCAACCATTGGTACGGCAGCTTGGCTGACATAGACGGCGATGGCGACCTCGACATTGCAGCATCGTTCGACAGCCTTTTTTGGCTGGAAAACCAACTGCCCGCCGAAACCTGGACGCTGCACAAAGTCGCCAATGGTATTAATTCCAACTACCTCGGCTTTTGCCAAGACCTGAACGGCGACGGCGCTCCCGACATCGCCTCCACCCCGGTGGCGTCAAATGGCGGCTATTCCTACTTTGCCAATCCCGGCTGGGAAGAAATCGTCATCAACCCAGCGCAGCAACTTTACCTAGGACCCACCGGCGACATAGACGGCGACGGCGACCCGGATGCCACCTACGGCGGCGCAGGTTTTGGAACGACCCAAGCGCCAGGTTGGGCGGAAAATACAGGCAGTGGTTTGAGTTGGGCAGTTCACGACATCGCCCCGCCAACCTCATTGCAAATGATTCCCACCGGCTTGGCTGACATAGATGGCGACGGCGACACCGACTTCATTACGCTGACTTTCAACACCGGCACCAATATTGGCTCGGCGCTTTGGTTTGCTAATCCGCTCATTCCCTCGTCAACTTTCAACTCTAGCGACAGCCAGTTTGAGGTGGAGGTTTTTCCCAACCCTACTAACGGTTTGGTTTCTTTGGAAATAATTGGATTGCCATTGACTGATTTAATAGTGCAGGTAACCGACGTGCATGGCAGGCTGTTGGAGCGGCGGTTGCTTGAAAAAATAAGTGCGACTACCGTTTCACTCGATTTGCGAGACCAGCCTGCGGGCGTCTATTTCTTGACGGTGGGCGGTGAATCGGAAGTGGCGGTGCGAAGAATTTTGAAGCTGTAAGCCAAGTTGCATTGAAGGCAAAAAAAAGGGGCGTTTCCGTCGGAAACACCCCTTTTTTCTTGCCTCCCGCCGCTATGTAAGATAGCTCCAAATATTCGCCAAGCTGCAAACCCGGATATGTTTATCCAAAGGATAGTCATTTGACGTTGGGGTGACCAGCAAGTTAAGTGGCGCTCCTACGTCCGCCATGGCAATATGATTTCCCTTGCTGAGCGAAGGGTTGTCTGAAAACTTAACTTCTAAGCTCAGAAAAGGCTTGTTGCCTTTTACTAAAACCAGGTCAAGTTCCGAACCGTCTTTCGTCCGGTAAAAAAAAGGCAGGGTGCGGGGTGGTAAATTGGCGATGATTTGCTGGAGGACGTAGCCTTCCCAGGAAGCGCCTACCAATTGGTTTCCCATTAATTGATTAAGGTTGGAAATACCGGCGAGGTAATGCAGGACGCCCGTGTCCCGGAAATACAGTTTCGGCGTTTTGACCAAGCGTTTGCTAACGTTGACATGCCAGGGAGGGAGATAGCGAATAAAATAAGCGTGCTCAAAATAATCCAGGTATCGCTTGACGGTGGGCATGGTGATGCCCAATGAAACGGCGAGACTGCTGAAATTGACCAGATTTCCATGAGCGCCTGTAAGCATGAGCAACAAGTTTCGCAAGGTTTGCCCCGGTGCGCTCAAACCGAGTTGCGGCAAGTCCCTCTCCAGGAAAGTGATGACAAAATCTTCCAGCCATTGAAAAGCCAAATCATCAGATGGAGTGAACAAAGAAGGCGGGAAGCCGCCTCGCAGCCAATGCTGGAGGTAGGATTGTCCGGGCAGTTCCCGAAAATGAAAAGGCGTGAGTTCCAGGTAAGAAATTCGCCCGGCTAATGTCTCGGAACTTTGCCGCAGCAATTCCGGCGAAGCAGAACCAAGTATGAGAAACCTGCCCGGCTCGCGCCGCCTGTCCACCAAGGCACGCAGCAAGGGAAATAATTCAGGCTTACGCTGTACCTCGTCTATCACTACCAGTTTTTCTTCATTTTCCTGTAAAAACAGCTCGGC
>CAZHLB010001025.1:0-2503 GCA_964533005.1 uncultured Saprospiraceae bacterium | reverse complement strand
TGACTGCTACAAAATTGCTATTTTGTATGCTAAAAATGCTAGAAACATCTTGAGTGAAAAAATTTTTTCCCAAAACCCAATCTCTCTCCATCGCATCTAAAGCTCTCGTTTCCAGAGCCTTCCAGCGATGAGGGTGTTGTAAATCAAATCCTGCAAACTACGGCTCACGGGAATTCGCTTGCCTTTAATCACCAGTTCGTTGCCATCCACCGAGTCCACTTTTCCGAGCGAAACGACGTAGGAACGATGCACCCGCAGGAACCGATCGGGCGGCAACTCCCGCTCCAACTGCTTGAGAGACAGGAGCGTGAGATACCTTTTCTGCTCCGTGTAAATGAACATGTAGTCCTTTTCGCTTTCAAAATACAGCACGTCCTCCAGCTTGATTTTGATGTACTGACCATCGCTTTTGATGAAAAAATGGTCAATCCCTGTGCTGGGCGCAGGCGGCTGAGGCAGCGGCGTTTGGCGCAGCATTTCAAAATGAGACAGCGCCTTGTTCGCCGCTTTCAGGAAACGCTGGAAGGAAATCGGCTTGACCAGATAATCCAAAGCGTTCAGTTCGAAGCCTTCGATGGCATACTCCCGGTAGGCGGTGGTGAAAATCACGGCAGGCGGATGTTCCAGCGAGCGCAGGAATTCCGTGCCGGTGAGGTCGGGCATTTGAATGTCGAGGAAAAGCAAGTCCACCGGCTGGCGGCGCAAGAAATCATTGGCTTCCAGGGCACTTTTGCAAGCGCCCGACAGCGACAAAAATGGCGTCTGTTCGACGTAGCCAGCCATGCCTTTTCGGGCGACCGGCTCGTCGTCCACAACCAGGCAGGATATGATGGATGGATTGGACATGCGTCAAAAGTAGGAATGAGGAGTGAGGAATGAGGAATGATGTCGGGACGTCCCAACATCATTCCTCACTCCTCATTCCTACTTTTTTGGCTTTCACCTGCGCCACAAAACACTGCTCGTAAGTCTCCAGCCCCTGCAATTCAAACTGCTCGAACAATGCCTTGATAATTTTCCCGTCGCAAGCCATCACCGTCTGCCCCACCTGCACCTGGTCGGTGTGGCTAATTAACTGAATGTCAAAGCCTTTTTTGCGATTGAAAAGCCCGGCGTAGTAAATCGCCTGCCCGTCGAAACCAGTATGGATGAGCGTGAATTTCTGCAAATCAGGACGTTTTTCGAGCCTGCGAAACAGGTAGCCATATTCCTCTTGGTCGTTGGTGAGCAAGGGCATGTAGGTGGTGTTGATGATTTTCCAGTAGGGTAAAATCAAAAATGTCCAGGTGCAAAAAGCGGCTGCTAAAATTGCAACCGGCAAGTGCTTTTTCGCTCGCCAAAGTTGCAGCAGCGCCGCCCAAATTCGATACAAACCAACCCCGGCAAGCAAAGCAAGCGGCGGATAAGCCACCACTTCGTAATGCGTGGTTTTTGTCTGCGAAAAGCTGACGATGAGCAACAAACTGGCGGCGCACAAAGCCATCAGCACCAGCACGTCCCGCACCGGGCGGTATTCTTTTAACAAAATCATCGCCACCGGAATGGGCAGCAGCAGCAGCCAGGGCATGAACCAACCTTCCCAAAAATTGACAAAAAAGTAGCCCCATGGCGCTTTGTGATGCTCGATGACGGTCGTGTAGCGGTCGAACATTTCGTAAAAAATCGCCCGCTCGAAAAAGCCCGGCAGCCGCCATTCCATAATTGCCAACCAGCCGAACACAGCAGCGAGAAAAACCAATGCCGCCACCCAGGTCGAACCTCTCGCCAGCACCCGTCCGAGTTGCTTTTTGTAAATGGCGTAGAAAAAAAATGCAGGCAGGAAAAACAGCCCGAAAACATACTTCGTCAGCGCCGAAGCGATGAGCGACACGGTTAGCAAAGAAAGCCAAACTCGCCGTTGGCGCAGGTCTTCCGCTTCGAGGTAGCGGTAAAATGCGTACGCTCCTGCCAGCATGTAAAATGCCAGCGGCACGTCTTGGTCGCCCGTCCGGGCGGCGTGGTCTCGGATGAAACCTGCCGAAGTGACCAGCACGAACCCAGCACAAATGCCAGCGCCCGTGCAGTTCAGGTGTTTTCTGCCGATAAAAACAAAAAGCGCCACCGTCGCCAGCGCAGCCAGCGCCACCGGCAGCCGCAACGACAGTTCGCCATGCCCCAAAATTTTGATGAAAAGCGCCTGAATCCAAGTTGTGAAAGGCGGCTTGGTGCTTCGGTGCAGCGGTCCGCCCTCGACCCAATGGCTGTAATCGGGCAGGTATTTGCCCTCCTCCGCCATGTAGCCTGCTCGCATGGCAAAAAGCGATTCGTCCCAATTGTGAATAGGCTCCCAAGTCAGGTGGTGGAAAAGCGGAAAGTAGAGGATTGCGCAGAAGATGGTGAAAATCAGCCAGGTGCGCCAGGTTGTGTTTTTCATTCGTGGGCAAAAGTATTTCGGGTTTTCGGGTTTTCGGGTTTTCAGGGTTTCATTAAACCTGAGGCTCATGTAGCGTCAGAGTGAAACAAC
>CAZHLB010001024.1:0-2508 GCA_964533005.1 uncultured Saprospiraceae bacterium | reverse complement strand
TCAAAAATTCAATCCAACCTCCGGTGTGATGTCTACCTCTCTCATCAATTAACTCAACCGCTGCACGTGCCCGTTTGTCCACAAGAAAATCACTCCCCCCCATCGCCTTTCGCTGCCAGTGCTTGTTCCAGGCTAATTTGAGCCAGTTCCCTGCCCAATTCAGCCGCCAGTTCCGCTTCCGTCGGCAGGTAGAGTTTGTATTTCGAGGCAAAAAGCTGTTTGCTTTCTTCCAGCACCGAATAGCGCACGACCGTCGCATCTTTTTCCGTGCAAAGGATAAGCCCGATGGTGGGATTGTCGTCTGCCCGGCGCACCTTGTCTTCGTACATGCGCACGTACATATCCATTTGACCGATGTCGGCATGGTCAAGCTCGCCTACTTTCAAGTCAATCAGGACATAACATTTGAGCAGGATATTGTAAAAAACCAGGTCAATGAACCGGTCTTTGGTTTCTGCCCGGATGCGCTGCTGGCGGGCGACGAAGGCGAAACCCTTGCCCAATTCGAGCAGAAACTCCTGAAGTTTGTCAATCAAAGCCTGTTCAAGCTGGCTTTCGCTAAACTTGGGGACGGTTTTCAAGCCAATAAAATCGAGGATGTATGGGTCTTTCAGGATGTCTTCCGCCCGGAGCGGGCGGTTGGCGGCATTTTCATCTTCCCGCAAGCCTTTTCGGTCTTGGCTCGACAGCAGGCGCTCGTAGTAAAGCGTGTTGACCTGGCGCTGCAACAGGCGGGTGTCCCACTGACATTCGATGGCTTCGGAAATGTAGAAATTTCGGGCGAGTGGATTTTCTACCCTCGAAAGGATGCGGTAGTGCGTCCAGGTCAATTCGGAACGCACCGCGTTCCAAATTGGAAAGCACTGATAAAATGAGCGCATGTAGCGGAGATTGCGCTCGTTGAAGCCTTCGCCGAACTCCAGGGTCAATCTGTTTGCCATCTCCTGGAGGACGTACTTTCCGTAAGCCGCCCGGTCGTTGCCGCCTTGTTCTTCCTCGACGATTTCTTTGCCCACTTGCCAGTAAGTTTCCACGGTGGCAAAGTTCACGGCAGCCGCCGCCCGCTTTCGCCCTTCGACAATGAAAGCCCGGATGCGCTCGTGAAGTTGGTCGAGGGAGGGAGCGGCATTTTCCATTGCAGTTTTTTCAAAGTGAAGATTTTTGATTTGTAGTTCCATCACGGTGAATGTTTAGTGTTTTAGAGAGGGCGAGCGAAACAAAATGGAGCGTTAAGATAGATGCGGCTGACTGATTTCAGTTATGAAATGCCTGCTGAACAGCCTTTTTTTGCCTGCGTTTCTCAACCATAATTCCTTTCTCAAGTGACAAAACTTTTCACATCCGACCCCCTCATCGCCCAGCCCTACCGGGGCTACGCCAACGACCACCGCATCTTCCTGAAAGGCAGAGTCTTGGAAGACGAAGGCATCTTTCGGGGCAAGTCCAAATACCTCCTTCGCAACCTGCTCGACAGCTTCAAACGCTTCGAAAGCGACGAGATGCCCGGCGCAAAAGTGGGCGTGCGGCTGGATGAAAATTACTTTGAAATCATCACCGACCACGAGGGCTATTTCACCTTAGATATGGATTGGCAGTCGCCGCCAAAACCTTCCGAAAACCGCTGGCTCAAAGCCGACGTGCAACTGTTAGACGCTCCCGGTGGCTTGAAAGAGACGCATTTGACGGAAGCGGAAATCTTGTTCCCCTCTCGAAACGCCACCTACGGCATCATCAGCGACATTGACGACACGGTGCTGCAAACGCACGTCTCGTACAGGTGGAAATGGAAATTGATTTACGCCACTTTTTTCCTCGGCGCTCACCAACGCCTGCCGATGGAAGGGATGCCCGAACTGCTGCGGGCGTTTGAAAAAGGGGCGGATGGCAAGCGGGAGAACCCGATTTTTTACGTCTCGGACAGCCCGTGGAACATCTTCGATTTACTGGTGGAATTCATGGCTTTGCAGCAATTGCCGAAGGGGGCCATCCTCCTGCGAGATGTCGGAATGCCGCCGAAAATCAGACCGGAAGGCTACCGGGGGCACAAGCTGGACAGCATCGGCCAAATCTTAAAAACCTTCCCGGAACTGCCTTTCATCATGCTCGGCGACACCGCCTCGAAGGACGCCGACTATTACTTGACACTGGCGCAAGAGTTTTCCAACCGCATCGTCGCCATTTACATCCGGCAGACTCGGGACACCGCCAATGCCCGGCGGGTTGCCACGCTTATCGAGGGCAGCTCGAACATCAATGCTGTTTTGGTGAGGTCGTCGAAGGAGATTTTGGAGCATGCCGCCCGGCATGGCTTTCTTTCGAGTTGAGGAGAGAGGTGGTTTTTGGAGAAAAATTTTTGGGATGTTTCATCCCGATATCTCGGGACAGGTCTTGTCGGTTTACCCCGACGCTGCGTCGGGGGGCAAAAAGCTGACAGGTGGTTTTTGGATGTTGAAGTTGAAAAATTTTCAATTTTTCAACCGCAACATCCAAAAACCACCTGTCAGCTTT
>CAZHLB010001023.1:0-2511 GCA_964533005.1 uncultured Saprospiraceae bacterium | reverse complement strand
ATCAACCCTCCTCAACCAAATAAAAATCAATCTGCATGACCCTCGCAGCACTCGCTCAAGAGCCTGCGACCGTGAAACTGCGCCCGGTCGCCCGGCAGCCGCACCTGCGGCATTGGCACGAAGAATTGGACTACCTGGAGCGGGAAGTCCGGTTTTACCGGCAACTTTTGAGGCTTGGAATCCACCAGGGCAGCGAGCCAAAAAAGCCTTTGCTGTTTGACCTGCTGAATGAATTTTCCAGGTTCGAGGACGACTTGTTGCCGCCCTTGCGGGCAATGATCCCAAGCGCCAGCCGGGAAATTTCGACAACGGAACAGCCTGATTTTCTGTCGTTTGCAAAAAAACTGGAGCAACACACCCAAGCCTTGCGAAAGCTTAAGTCGAGGTTCTTCCCACACGCACACGAACTGCAAGCCTTCTCCATTTGGTAACGCTGATTTTTCAAGTTGAGGAAGGTTGAGCAGGTTTAGATGGTTTAGTTTCCAACCTAAACCATCTAAACCTCCTCAACCATCTAAACCTGACATGACTGCCATCGAAATCATCCTCGAGCACGGCGTGCAAGTCATTGAATTGATTAGCACGGGCATCCTGCTGACGGGTTTTGGGAAAGCCCTTTTCGGTTTTTTCCGAACGGAATGGAACCTCCAGCGCCGCCGGGCAAAGCTGAGTCAACTGAGCGTCCTGCGGCGGCAATTGGGCATGTACATCTTGCTGGGGCTTGATTTTTACATCGTCTCGGACATCATTCATTCAATGATTCGACCGGAATTAAAGGAGTTGATAAACCTCGGCATCATCGTTTTGCTGCGGACGACCATCGGGTTTTTCCTGGGAAAGGAGGTGGCGGAAATCGAGAAAAGCGAGCAGGTGGAAGGATGAACTAACCTTTCCGAAAGTTCCAAACTTTCGGAAAGGTAGGCACGAAACCAATCTTCAAAATCATTGAAAATGAGCGCAGTAGCTATCTTGGTCTTTGTTTTTTACGCCTACCTGGCGATAGGTTTTTTGTTCGCCATTTGGTTCGTCGCCACTGGCGTGAACCGGCTGGATGAAAATATGAGGCACTCGCCCTGGCAGGTGCGGCTGTTGCTGATTCCCGGCTCGGTGGCACTTTGGGTGGTGCTTTTGAAAAAATGGATGAATGCCGCAAAAAGCTGAACCGTACCGCCGAACTCCAGTTCGGCAGGTTGTCGAAAAGTGCCCGCCGAACTGGAGTTCGGCGGTACGGTTCACTGAAATCGAATAGCCATGACGCCTTTTTTAAGAAAATATCACCGGGCAATTTGGAATGCCTTTGCGATTGTGTTGCCTGCACTTTTTGTGGCTGCAATTTTTGCCTTGCCCAAGCCAATTGCCGATTCGCAATTCAATTCCCGCCAGCCCGCCGCTTTGCCGCAGGTGATGAAAAGCATTGAAACAGAAGGCTTTCTGATAAACCTGCGAGCAAATCCAGCCACCAACGAGCGGCAACTGGAAATCATCGTGCGAAAGCCGCTGACCGTTCCTACCGCCTTAGTTTACCTGACTGAAACTGCCGAAAGCAAGCCCGAAAACGGCATCCTGCTCGGCAACCTGACCGCCACTGGCGAGCATCGGTTTGAGCTGGGCGCTGCCGCAAACATTGAAACATACCCTTTTCTGCTGCTTTTCGATCCGGTGAAAAATCAAGCCATTGAAAATTTTGAATTAGGATGAGTGGGATGTTCAAGGATATTAAGGATTGAGACGTCAGACACCTCCCGTCTCAATCCTTAATATCCTTTCGCATCCTTCGCATCCTAATTCAACCATGAAAAATGAGCGTCAATTATGCCCCGGTTCTCTGGAACCGCCAGAAGAAAATCTACGACCGGCTGATGCTGGGCTTGATGGCAATTTACCTCGCCGTCTTCGCTGGTTTGCAGTTTTGGTTGCACCCGGAAATCACCGCCGAAACGCTGGTGATTCGAGCAACCGGGACG
Source organism: uncultured Saprospiraceae bacterium (assembly GCA_964533005.1). GTDB lineage: Bacteria > Bacteroidota > Bacteroidia > Chitinophagales > Saprospiraceae > UBA6168. The sequence goes on along the minus strand of CAZHLB010001023.1, from coordinate 547 downwards.
CTGGCGTTCCTGATGCTGCACGTCATTTTGTGCATCGGGCCCCTCGCCCGTTTGGACAAGCGTTTCCTGCCACTGCTTTACAATCGCCGCCACCTGGGCGTGGCGATGTGCTGCGTGGCGCTGGTGCATGGCATTTTCAACATCGTTCAATTTCATGCGCTGGGCAATGTCAGCCCGCTGGTTTCGCTGTTCGTCTCGAATGAAAACTACGGCTCGTTCAGCCGCTTCCCGTTTGAAGTTTTTGGCTTTTTCGCCTTGCTCATTCTCTTCCTGATGGCTGCAACGAGCCATGATTTTTGGTTGAAAAACCTGACGCCGAAAGTCTGGAAGACCCTGCACACGCTGGTTTATTTCGCCTACGCCATGCTCGTTTTGCACCTAATGCTCGGCGTGATTCAGTTGGAAAAATCGCCCGTCCTGATTGGTTTGGTGGGCGTCGGGATGGTCACGGTGACGACGCTGCACGTCTGGTCGGGCAGGGTTTCAAAACGCCAAACCCTCGAACCAAAAGAGGATGCGGGCGAGCCGGGCGACGGTTTCCGGTGGG
>CAZHLB010001022.1:0-2517 GCA_964533005.1 uncultured Saprospiraceae bacterium | reverse complement strand
CCACCCACCAAATCACCAAATCACCAAATCACCAAATCAATCATCTCGCACACTTTTTGAACGTTGGGAATGTTTTGCATAAAATTTGACCAATGAGCATATTCCAACTACACAACAGATTCCCTCGACCGAGCAATCAAAACTCCCGGCAGCTTTGCTGCCGCAGCTTGCTCCCATCGTTTTTTACCGCAATTTTTCTCGTCCTTTCAGCGCCGCTGTTTTGCCAAAACAAGCTGATGGACAAAGCCAATGAGCTGTTCAAGTACAACCAGTACGCCCAGGCGGCAGAGTTGTACGAGCAGGCTTTAGCGGAAAAAACTGCCGACCGCAAATCTGCCGCCGTCGCCACGCTCAATCTCAAATCCAAACTTGCCTACTGCTACCGCATGAACAACAAAATGGACAAGGCGGAAGCGCTCTACGCCGAGGTGGTGCAGCAAGAAAATGCGAAGTCTGAAAACTACCTGTACTATGGCGAGGCATTGATGAGCAACGGCAAGTATGACGAGGCGAAAAAGGTATTCCACGAATATCAAAGGCTGGAACCGGAAGATGTCAAAGGCAAACTCATGGCGGACGCTTGCGAGCAGGTGCCGCACATCCAGCCGTATTTTCAATACGTTGACATCGAGGAGTTTGCGCAAAATTCGGAAGCTGACGACAACGCTCCGGTTGCCTTCGAGGGCGGCATCGTTTTCTCGTCCGACCGCCAGACGGGGCTGAAATTGATGAAGGAAAAATCGGGCTGGACGGGCAGGGATTACCTCGACGTTTATTTTTCGGAAAAACAGCCGGATGGCACTTTCGAAGAGCCTCGCCAATTCTCCGCCAAACTCAGCGAGACGAACAAAAACACCGGAAACACCTCCTTCACCGCCGACGGCTCGGCAGTCTATTTTACCCGCAACGACAACGTGTTGAACAAGCAGGAAACCTACAGCCTGCAGCTCTACCGGGCGGTTTCGTCCGGCGACGGCGACCATTGGAAAGACGTGGAAAAGCTGCCGTTTTGCGCACCTGCCTACAATTTCATGCACCCCGCCATTTCGCCTGACGGCAAGTACCTTTTTTTCGCTTCGAACAAACCCGGCGGGCAAGGCGGCACCGACCTCTGGGTCGCCGAACGCATGGGCGACGACTGGGGCAAGCCTGAAAATCTGGGCGCTGAAATCAACACATTTGCCAACGAAGGCTTCCCTTTTGTGGATGCGAAAGGCAGGCTGTACTTCTGCTCGAAAGGTCGCCCCGGCTACGGCGGCTTCGACATTTTCGTGTCGGAAAAAGAGGAAAACGGCAACTGGAAAACCCCAGTCAACCTCGGCAAACCCATCAACAGCAGCCTCGACGACATCTCGATTTTTATCGCTGCCGACCGGCGCAGCGGGATTTTTACGTCATCGAGAAGCGGCGGCGATGATGATATTTTTCTGTTCCGGGTTTTGGATGAGCTGCCTGCGCCGGAGGAAGAAATTGCGGAGGAAATTGGGAAATTGGAAGAAATTGAAGCGACACCCCCGACCCCTAAAGGGGAGTCAGACGCAGTCGCCCAGCCGATTGTTGAAGAAGTGAAAGAGGTGGAAAAAGGTGGCGGTGAGGAAATTGTACCTGCGCCGGAAACTCCGTCAATCCAACCTGCCGAGGAGGAAAAAACAGTGCCGCAACCTGAGCCGGAAAAATCTTCCAGCCAAGAAAAACAGCCTGAGCCAAGAGCGCAATTCGTTGAAAATGAGCCTGAACCTTCCCCTGCACCAGTTGAAAAACCTACAGCCGAGGAAGCGTCCGCCGGGAAAAATCAAGTGCAAACCGGGCAGCAACCGGGCGGAAATTTACCCCGCAGCGTCACCCGCATTCGCAGCACTGCCGAGCCGGAAAATACTGAGCCTGAAGTCATTGAAATTCAAACCATTGAAGCTGAAAAACGACCCACCCAAGCCGACAACGAAATGCCTGAATCAGCCCCTGAGCAAAAGCTTTTTTCCTTTCGGGAGCTGTCGCAAAAATTGGAGACCGGCAGCCTTTATCCCGGCGAAAGTTTCCGTCTCGACGGCGCTGTTTTCGACCCGAACATCTGGCAACTCACGCCGCACGTCGTCGCTTCTTTGGACAATCTGATTGCTTTGTTGAACCAATACCCTTCGCTTGGAATTGAGCTTTCCGCCCACACGGAATCACTCGGCATTGACCAGGAAAACCTGAAACTTTCTGAAAACCGGGCAGCCATGGCGCTGGATTATTTGCTTCGGGAAGGTATCGCCAAACATCGCATCACGGCAAAAGGCTACGGTGAAACGATGCCGCTGAATCGCTGCCGGAACGGGGTGACGTGCAGCTCGGAGGAGCATTTGTACAATCAGCGGCTGGAGGTCAGGGTTGTTTCTGAGTGAGATAGATTTCCGCTTATTTTTGATGGCTGAAAAGCTGACAGGTCCAAAACCAAACGAAAAAATGCAATTTACAGCGGGAAATGCCCAGTTTAGTTTTGTTTTAGACCACTAAACATTTGGGGGGCAACACACA
>CAZHLB010001021.1:0-2534 GCA_964533005.1 uncultured Saprospiraceae bacterium | reverse complement strand
CCATCTCGTGCGTGCCGTTTGCAAGACTCATGCAAAAGGCACGCACGAGATGGAACAGTTCCTTTCAGGATGACAAAAGCGGCTTGGAGACTTGAGGACTTGGAGACGGGCAAAGAGGTTTTGAGACTGACGATGGGGCGGTTTGTTTACGCCAAAACATATACTTGGAGACGGGCAAAGAGGTTTTAAGACAGCCTCTTCTCATTTTTTACTGAATGCTTTGTAAGCCTTAAAATTCCTCCTGTCCGCCTCCGAAGCAAGCTTCATGCTAACCGCCGCCCCGCCGCCGTTCGCCAGATTGACTTTCAAAACAGCCTCATTTTTCACCAGCCAGGAGTTGATTTGATAAGCCGTTGGATTCTTTTCCCAATGCGCATCGGCGGCATCGGCATAAATCGTGGCAAGATACCAGCGGTCTTTTTCGAGAAAATTCAAGGGCAAAGTAGCCGTGCGGGCATTCTCGTCCGTGATGGCGCCGAGAAACCACTCTTCCTTGCCTTTTGCTTTTCGGGCAATGCTCACGTAGTCGCCCGGTTCAGCTTCCAAAATCTTGGTGTCGTCCCAATCCACCGCCACGTCTTTGATGAATTGAAAGGCGTCGAGGTGCTTTTCATAATTTTCTGGCAGGTCGGCAGCCATTTGCAACGGGCTGTAAATCGTGACGTAGAGCGCCAATTGCTTGGCTAAAGTCGTGTGAACCTGCTCTTTTTTGCCCGGATACACGTCCAGTTTGATTTGAAAAATGCCCGGCGTGTAGTCCATGGGGCCTCCGAGCAGGCGGGTGAACGGCAAAATCGTCTCATGCTCCGGCGGGTTTCCGATGCTCCAGGCATTGAATTCATTGCCACGAGAAGCTTCGCAAGCAAGCCAATTCGGGTAGGTGCGGTGCAAGCCGGTCGGTCGCACCGGCTCGTGGGCATCGAGCATGATTTGGCGTTCCGCCAGATTTTTTGCTACCCGTTCGTAATGTTTGACCATCCATTGCCCGTCGTGGTGCTCGCCACGAGGGATGATTTTGCCGACGTAACCCGTCTTCACGGCTTCGTAACCATTGGCTTTCATGAAATCGTAAGCCTTGTCCATCCACCGCTCGTAGTTGCTGGCAGAGCCGGAAGTTTCGTGGTGCATGATGAGTTTCACGCCTTTTTGCTTGGCGTAGGCGCTCAATTCTTTCACGTTGAAATCAGGGTAGGGTGTGATAAAATCGAAAACGTCTTCCTTCCACTTGCCAAACCAGTCCTCCCATCCAACATTCCAACCCTCCACGAGCACCCCGTCAAAGCCATGCTTGGCTGCGAAATCAATGTATTTTTTGGTGTTGGCAGTGGTTGCGCCGTGTTTGCCAGTGGGCTTGAGTTGGTCGAGATTCCAGGTGGAGCCGCTTTGCGAAACGGCGTAGTCCCAGGTGGAAACGCCCACGTGCATTTCCCACCAGATGCCGACGTATTTCGTAGGCTTAATCCAGGACGGGTCTTTGATTTTGGAAGGTTCGTTCAGGTTGAGAATCATTTTCGAGGCGAGAATGTCTGCCGCTTTGTCGCTGACGAGGATGGTTCGCCAGGGCGTTTGCGCAGGCGTTTGCAGGTAGGCTTTGTTGCCGACAGGGTCGGAAACTAAGTGAGAGCGAAGCAGAAAATTGCTTTTGTCAATCACCAGGTTCATCGCCGGGTAGTTCACCAATACTGCCTCGTGGATGTTGAGGTACAAACCGTCGCCCGATTTCATCATCAACGGCGTCTGCACGGCGTCCACGCCGATGGGCGTCCGGGCGTGAATTTCATTCGCCGAACCGCCCACCGCACCGTTCACCTGGCTCAACGAACTGGTGTTGTACATGTACTCATTCGTGTCGTAATCGCCTGGAATCCAGAAGGTTTTGTGGTCGCCGGTGAGCGCAAACTCGGTAATTTCGTCGGAAACGATGAAATGTGTGAGGCTTGCCTGCGCCGGAAATTCGTAGCGAAAACCCAAGCCTTCATCGAACAGCCGGAAGCGAATCACGAAACTGCGGTTGTCGGCGGCAGCTTGCCGGAGGGTGACCGCCAGTTCTTTGTAATTGTTGCGGATGGTTTTCACCTCTCCCCAAACAGGTTCCCAGGTTTCGTTCGTGACCGAAGAATCCACCCGGACGATGGAAAAACCTTTGTCGAAGCCCGGCAAATCCCGCAGCAAGACAGCCATGCGGCTGGTTTTCACCACCTCTTTTTGACCGAAAGAAAGCCGGTAGGTAGGTTCGCCGTTTGCGTTCAGCGCAAAACGGAGCGAGCATTTTTTGCCCGGCGAAGTGATGGTTTGCGAAAACAGTGAAAGGCTGGAAAGGAAGATGAGCATGAAAAGCGCCAGATGTTTCATGTTTTAAATTTTTGGTGATACAAGGCGTAGTTACTGATTTTCCCAGGAAGCTCGATTTTGATTTTTCTCAATGCCAGCGTGTCGCTTTTGTCATCCGGGGGGAATTACTTGCGCCTCTCCTCCCTTTTGTCGCTCTTTGTCGCTTTTGTCATCTTGGAAAGACCCGTCCACGCCTCATGCGT
>CAZHLB010001020.1:0-2540 GCA_964533005.1 uncultured Saprospiraceae bacterium | reverse complement strand
CTGGGAGCCAGACTTCGTAGGTCTTCTGCGAAGATGACAAAAGCGACTTGCAGACTTGCAGACTTGCAGACACTGGGAGCCAGACTTCGTAGGTCTTCTGCGAAGATGACAAAAGCGACTTGCAGACGGTCAATGCGACTTATGACACAGCCTCTGAAATTCAGTCAATTCAAAAGGCAAAAGGCAAAAGCGGGACGTCCCACTTTTGCCTTTTCCTTTTGACTTTTACCTTAAAAAAAACGGCTGCCCGAATACTCGGAGCAGCCGTCTATTAACCCCAAAAAACCAAATGATTTTTCTTTTGCCTGCGCCCCGGCTAAGGTTTTGGCGGGAAGATTTTTCAATCCTCCCTGCCTTTGTCTCGAAGCGTCAGAATAAAATTCATTTGCCTTGCGGGCGCCGGAACAAGCGTTTTTTGTTGTTTTACAAGCCGGCATAGGTGTGCTGATTGGGGCGGTAGTTCGGGAACCGGAGTTCCTGTTTTGGCGAGGCAAAAGTATAGGCGGTCAAATGGCTTGCCCTGCTCGGATTGGAACTATCTCCTGGCACAAAAGGAACAAAGTTGATAAGGGTTGATGAAGGTTGATAAAGGTTGATGAGGTTGATAATCAACCTCATCAACCTTTATCAACCCTCATCAACCCTCATCAGCTTCCTCAAGTGCGCTTATAAATTCACTGGGCAGAATGCCATATTTTTCCCGGAAGCGGCGGGCGAAATAGCCCGCATTATCGTAGCCAACGAGGGTGGCGATTTCGCCGACGTTGCGCTTGCCGCCAAGCAGGTATTGCCTCGCCACTTTCAGCCGCTCATTTCGCAGGTACTCATTGATGGTTTGGGAAAAAAGCTGCTTGAAACCTTGCTTGAGTTTTTGCCGGTTCACGCCAGCCTGGTGGGCAAGCTCGTCTATGGTGGGTGCATTTTGCAGGTCTTGGATGAGGAGGTTTCGGGCGAGCATGAGCTTTTCGGTGTCTTCGGGTCGCAGGGCAGCTTTTTTTTCTGACGGCGGCGAAGCCTCGGCTTCCCAGCGGCGAAGTTGAAGGGAGAAAAACTCCAAAGCCTTCGCTTCGATGTACTTGCTGCGTACCAAACCCTTGCGTTTGTCGTCAAGCATGTCTTGCACGAGCGAAGCGCCAGCCAGACCGAATTCGCCATTTTTTTGGAAAAACTTGGAGGAAGATGCGCCGGAAAAAATTGCCCGCAGTTCTGCCGCCACATCTTCCGGGAGGCAATGCAAGTAACGTTTGAAGGTTTTTCGGACGATAAACAGAAGGAGAAAGAGCGTGTCCTCGCCAGCTTTGAAATTCAAGGTCAGCGGCACGTTGGCAGGGTTTGCAGCAACGACTGTCTGCAAAGGATTTATCTCGTAGTGGTCGCTGTCCAACTGGCATTCCTTTTTTCCCCGAACAGAAAAAAGCAGGAACAAAGGCGAAGGCTCCGGCGCTTGAAACTGGATTTGCCAATCGTCTGCCAGCCTCGCCTGGAGCAGCAAAAGTTGAATGCTGTTTTCAAATTCATAAGCCCGCAAATCTCCTTCACCTGCCTGGGCGGGCAAGGCGAGTTTCCATTCCAGGCAATCTTCCGTCAATTCCGTTTTGAAGCGCTCCGCCGCTGCTTGTGCAACAAGCACGGTGTTGTAGCTTTTGAGAACAACCTTCATCTGGTGTATTTTTACTTTCCCGGTGCGGCAATTTTTAAATGAAAAGGGGCGAAAGGAAAGTTACAGGGAGCATTTTTTCAGAGCTAAAACGGGAGGGAAATGCAGATGTTCAGGCGGCAAAACGCCGTCGAATTTATGGTTGATGAGGGTTGATGGGTTAATCGGAGTTGATGTCAATCAACCCTGATTAACCCCATCAACCCTTATCAACTTTCAACGTGTTCACCAATAATCTAAATGAAATAGTCATGGACACCTTTCTTCAAGCCGCCATCGAAGAAGCCCAAAAAGGGCTGTCCGAAGGCGGCATTCCAATCGGCAGCGTCCTGGTTTACCGGGGCGAAATCATCGGCAGGGGGCACAACCGCCGGGTGCAAAAAGGCAGCGCCATCCTGCATGGCGAGATGGATGCGCTGGAAAATGCGGGTCGCCTGCCTGCAAAAATTTACCGGGAATGCACGATTTACACGACCCTGTCGCCTTGCTCCATGTGCACCGGGGCGATTTTGCTGTACGGCATTCCGAAAGTGGTCATTGGCGAGAACCGCACCTTTTTGGGAGAGGAAGAATTGCTGAGGCAGCGAGGTGTGGAAGTGGTCTTGCTCGACGACCCGGCTTGCGTGAAAATGATGGAAGACTTCATTGCAAACCAACCTGCACTCTGGAATGAAGACATCGGCGAATAAGTCAAAAGTAAAAAGGCAAAAGGCAAAAGTGAAGTAAAAAGTAGGGAAGGTAAAAGTGGGGGCATGGCACTTTTACCTTCCCTACTTTTTACTTCACTTTTACCTTTTGCCTTTTTACTTTTGACTTAAAGAATTAGGGCTGTACGAAACGTGGTTTGCACCGTTGAAAATCAGCAAGTTGCACTTTTAAAGCC
>CAZHLB010001019.1:0-2542 GCA_964533005.1 uncultured Saprospiraceae bacterium | reverse complement strand
CGAGGATGACAAAAGCGACTTGGAGGCGTGCTTAACGACTTATGATACAGCCTCAATGTTTTTCCTGAAATGCAGCCCCGGCTTACCTTGCGCCGCAAAAAATCAATCATCTGAAACGCTGATTCGCCATGAAAACGGGATTGCCATTTTTACTCTCGCTCGTTCTATTTTCTCCTCTTTCATTTTGCCAAACCAACCAGATTCGGCTCCAAAATCCTTCATTTGAAGGGACGCCCGCTCTGGGCGCCAAGCAACTGAACCTATCCGGTTGGAGCGATTGCGGTCAACCGGGCAACACGCCTCCTGATGTTCATCCCGTTCCAAACGGCACGTTTGGCGTGACCCAGGAACCGCTCGATGGAAATACCTACCTCGGAATGGTGGTTCGGATAGACAATACCTGGGAGGCGGTTCGGCAATCGCTCGCCTCTCCTTTGGAGCCTGACTCGACCTACATTTTCAGCATTTATTTGTGCCGCTCGGAAGTTTATCGAAGCAGAAGAAGGTACCCGGAAGATGAAAACTTAAACACGCCTGCCATCCTGCGAATCTGGGGAGCAAGCTATTTCAATTGCAGGCGGGAGGAATTGCTGGGTGAAACCGTAGCCGTGACGCACACCGATTGGCTGCGATACGATTTCAAATTCAGCCCAAAGAAAAAGCACGAATTTTTGATTTTGGAAGCATACTACGAGCAGGAGTCAGATTATTCTTACAACGGCAACATTTTGCTCGACCATGCCTCAGCTATTGTCGAGGTCGCTCCTGACTTTGTTTTTCCGGAGGATGAATTGACCGGCGGCTCGGAAGTGAATAAGGAAAGCGAAATGGGACTGCCTGCTGCCAATCCAGACACCCTCCGCTTCGAATTTTCCGAGCCGCACATGGGCACGGAGTTCAAAATCACCTGCTACCACCGCAGCGACACCATCGCCAAAATGGCTGCCGCAAAAGCCTTCCAGCGTATCGAACAACTCGAACAAATCCTCAGCGACTACCGGGAAGACAGCGAAGTGAGCCAACTTTCCGCCACCGCTGGCACGGGCGAAAGAAGGAAGGTGAGCCAGGATTTGTACAATGTTTTGCTCGCCGCCTTCAACGTTTCCCGCCGGACGAGCGGCGCTTTCGACGTGACCGTCGGCTCCTTGAGCAAGCTCTGGCGGCGGGCTTTCCGGCAGCAACAGTTTCCCTCGGTGGAAGAAATTGAAATGGCGGCAGTCCCGGTGGGCTACCAATTCCTGAAATTTCACGACGACGGTTCGGTCGAACTGACCCAGGCCGGCGCTGCCCTCGACCTCGGCGCTATCGGCAAAGGCTACGCCGTGGACGAGGCGATGAAAGTGCTGCGGCAGCAAGGCATTTCCAGCGCCCTCATCGCAGGCGGCGGCGACCTGCTTGCCAGCAACCCGCCTCCGGGAAAGGACGGCTGGCAAATCGAGCGTTTCGTTTTTCAAAATGGCGAACTGGCGACCGAGCCGATGTTGCTTGCTAACCTCGCCGTCTCCACCTCCGGCGACACCTACCGCTTCCTCGAATGGGAAGGGAAACGTTACTCGCACATCATCAACCCTCGCACGGGCATGGGTTTGACAACCCGGCAACTGGTCAGCGTCACCGCTCCGTCTTCCGCCGAGGCGGATGCTTGGGCGACTGCGTTGAGCGTGCATGCTGATTTGAGCGTTTATACTTGGCTGAAAAAGAAGGGTATTGAAATATGGTTTTCCGAGAATTAGCGCCGATTTACGTTTACTAAACTTTGAAAGTTTAGTAAACGTAGGCTCTAATTTTGTGGCTGAAAAAGAAGGGCGTGGAGGTGAGGTTTTCCAAATTGGAGCCTTGAACTTTCCGCTTCTCGAATCATCAAAAATTTCCAGCATCATGTCCATCGTCAAACCCATCGGCACACTCGACCGCTCCATCGGCAAAAGCCAAATCACCGACCTGGCGGAGCAAAACGCACAAGCCATTATTGACAACGGCAAATACGACCTGCTCAAAGTCTATGTCGAAATGAAACGCTACGAATTGTATCTGAAAACCATCATGGACAAGCTGAAAGACGAAGCCCTGAAACGTGCCCTCGACCTGGGCGAGAAGAGTTTTGAAATGGACAACGCCAAAGTCACCATCATCGAGCGCACCGTCTGGCATTTCGACAGCGACCCTCGCTGGCAGGCGCTGGGGGAAGACTTGAATTTTATCAAGCAGAAACAAAAAGAGCGGGAAACCTTGCTCAAAGACATCGCCCCTGGCGAAATCCGGCAGGTGGTTGACCCGGACACAGGAGAGGTGGAAGATTTGACTGCGCCGCTGGCGGAGACGGTTTTGAGTTTGATGATAAAATTGTAGCCCACCTGATTATTGCGACGCTCGCCGCAGGCGAAAAATTTAAAATTTCCTTTGACCAACTTTCCCGGCAGGGTTTTCCGTCTCTCGCTCGTTTTGGGTCGGGGTTGGCGGGTTCTCTGACTTTTCAGGAAGCTCTGCCAAAAGCCACTCGAGGCTGATTAAATGATTGATGATTACATGATTACATGATTGT
>CAZHLB010001018.1:0-2549 GCA_964533005.1 uncultured Saprospiraceae bacterium | reverse complement strand
AGAACCTCTTTGTCAACCGACAAATGAAACATCCCAAAAAATTTCATTTTTTTCCGCTCGAAAAGCCATTTTCAACCTGCCAGCTTTGGCTGGATTTTACCTTTCGCCGAAAGAACTTCTGAATGAAAAATCTTGCCCGCCATTTGACTTTACTTTTCGCCCTCGCCTGGCTGCCAGGCAAAGCGCAAAATTCCCTGACTTTGCCAGACGCCTACCGCCTCGCCGAAGCCAACGCTGCCATTTCCCAAAACCCGCACCTGCTCGAAAATCTCTCCCACCTCCGCCTGCAAAACATCGAAGCGAGCCGCCTGCCGACCTTGCAGTGGAACGCCAAAGCCACCTGGCAAAACGAGGTTTTCGGCTTGCCCTTCGACTTCCCCGGCGTGGATGTTCACATCCCGCACACCAATGTTTTGACCAACCTCGAAGCGGGTTACCTGCTCTACGACGGCGGCTTGGCGGAGGCTCGGAAAACGGTCGAGCAAGCTCGTCTAAGCGTTGAAAAACAAGCAGTTGCGGTGGAATTGAACAAGCTAAAAGACCAGGTGAACCAATATTTTTTCGGCGCACTGCTGCTGCAAGAGCAGTCAAAATCGCTCGAAATCACCCGGCAGGATTTGGCGGCGAGGGAGGAGCAACTGGCGGCAGGCGTAAAGCATGGCGCAGTGCTGGAAAGCGAGTTGAAAAAGGTGCAGGTGGAGCAATTGAAAATCCGCAGCCGCCAGGCGGAAGTCGAAAGCGACCGCCAGGCATTGCTGTCCGTCCTGGCAAGTTTGATAGGTCAAAATTTGGATGAAAACGCAAAGCTCGAACTGCCGCCTACCCAATCACCAATCACCAATCACCAATCACTTCGCCCTGAATTGGCGCTTTTCGACCTGCAAAAACAGCAGGCGCTCGCCTCCGCCAATTTGATTGACGCCAACTGGAAACCGAAGGTCAGCGCCTTCGCCACCACCGGCGTCGGCTACCCCGACCCGCTCAATTTTTTCGATGACAAAATCAGCCCATACTTCGTGGGCGGGGTGCAGTTTTCCTGGAAAATTTTGGATTGGAAACAAGCCGACCGGGAGCGGGAGCAACTCGCCGTGCAGTCGCAAGTGATTGATAATCAGAAAAAAACATTCGAGCAGACGCTCGTTCACCTGGATGGAAAATTTGCCCAAGACCTGGAAAAATTGCAGGCGCAAATTGCGCTGGACGAGGAAATTGCGAAGCTACAAGGCGATATTTTGCGCCAGCTTGCTTCACAATTGGAGAATGGCGTGGCGACGGCGACGGATTATTTGCTGCAAAGCGATGCGGAATTGCAGGCGAGGTTGACGAAGGAAATGAGGTTGGTGCAGGCAGCGCAGGTGGAGGCGGCGTGGCGGGTGTGGCGAGGCTTGTGAGAATTAGCCCGGTGCATATTCCTTTATCATTTTCCGGCGATAGGGTGCATGAAAACCAAGCACAATATCGGATTTGGGGACGCCCATCTCCTCTAATAATTCTGCAACGCCTGGCTCTGTCCAATCGGTTTGTATCCAAATTTTGTCGCCTTTCAGGTCAACGTGGATGGAGATGCCATCAATTCGCCGGAGGTTTTCCCAGCCCACTCCGACCAGGAAATAATGCCCATGTTCGTCGTCAATCACGACTTGCGACTCATATTCCTCTTTCGGAAAAGAGTCGGGGCCCGCGTGGCGGTGAAGAATTTTTTTGATGAATGAACGGTACTTTGCTACTTTATCCATTTTACCAATTTATTTTCCAAAGGATTGAAAAGCAACATTTTAAGCTGTTCTTCCTCAATCGTGAGCCTACCGAAATCATCATTGAAAAGAACGTCGAACGAATCAATCGGCATCGCTAAAAACAACTGGTGCTTATCCTCTTTCATCTGCAAAACCCTGCGGTAAGCCCTGAATTGACCAACCGCCCGATGAAGTTCATAGAAAGCAGACCTGGAAACGAAACTCTTGATTTCAACGACAATTTTTTCAGTGCCTTTTTCCGCCGCTATCAATTTTTCAGCACCGAGGTCAATTTCGATTTTCTTCGTGCCAAACTTAACACGGTAAGGGTCGTCTGTAATAGTCCAGCCTTCTTCTTCTAAGATTTGACGGACTATTTTATGAAACTTGTCTCTTGCCATGAGGTTTTTGTTTGCAACAAAATTAGCCGCTTTGAAAAAATTACAACCATTCCTCGCCTTCCTTTTTTTGCTTGCCGCCTGCCAGCAAAAAGAGTCCACCGCCGACGCCTACGGCAATTTCGAAGCCACCGAAACCCTCGTTTCCGCCGAGGCAAGCGGCAAGCTGCTTTTCCTTGAAGCCGAGGAAGGTGAGCCGCTCCAGGCAGGCAAACTGGTCGCCCTGGTGGACACGAATTTGCTGCATTTGCAGAAAAAACAACTGCAATCCAGCCTCGGCACGATTGGCAAAAAGCAGCAAGACCCCAACCCGCAAATCGCCGTCCTCGAGGAGCAAAAACGAAATCTGGTGCGGGAACGAGACCGTTTCAAAAAACTCCTCGCCGACAAAGCCGCCACGCCTAAGCAACTCGAC
>CAZHLB010001017.1:0-2552 GCA_964533005.1 uncultured Saprospiraceae bacterium | reverse complement strand
GCGGGGTCTCAAAACCCCGCCGCTCAAAGTGTCGGAAACAGAAGTTCCAGGGCAGTGAACCAAAACTCACCAAAACAAAACGGGATGATTTGTGCGCAAATCATCCCGTTGTTTTTTGAAGCTCGTGCCAGCCTCAACTTCACTTTTTGCCGTAGCCAAGCACCCAGCCGACCACGCCGCCGGTGATGGCACTCAGCACGCCAGCAATGAGCGGGTCAATGAAAACGGCGTTCAACGACATGGTCTTGAACATGGAGTACATCATTAAATCGGATGCAAATGCCCACAAAAGACCAATGATGGCGCCTGCTTTTGCTCCAGCGGCAAACGTGGAAATGCTTGCCCAACGACCCATGACGATTGCCAAAAACAGCCCATAAACAAGGCAACCTAATGCCATCGCCCACATGACCATTGGATTTCGCATGATGTCGGTGACGGTTTCCGGCTTGAGTTCCGGGTAGGATTGCGTGAAATCTTTCAGAAGCGTTCCGTAAACCAGCCAACCGAGGAGGAAGTAAGTGATGCCGCCAGCGACGGCTCCGAGGAGAATTTTGTTGGTATTCATTGCGCTTTGTTTAAGTGAAAAGATTGATTGTCAAGGCGAATGTAAGCAGTGGTTTTTAAGACGGGAAAATTTCCTACTTCGAATTGATGTCGTTGAAAATCGGCAGCGCCACCGCCCCGATAGGTAGCCGGAAACCAACGAAATAGTAATCGCTGTCTGCCAGAAAATTATAGCCCAATCCGATACCTAAATAATCCCGAAGAATGGAGAACTCAGCGGCGGCAGCGAACTCCGGCACCCCGTCCGTGTCAAAATCGGGAGCGGCGAAGTTGATGCCGATGGCAGGGCTGAGCACGTCGTTGAAGAATTTGCTTTTCCGGCTGCCCCACTTGAACAGCATGCTGTAGGATGGCGCAAACTGAAAGCGTCTTTCCAACTGGATATTCTCTCCGCTGCCAAGCGGGTCTGCCAGCAGGAGCATGGGTTTGATGACGGAATACAAGCCGATTTGCTGTACGGTAAAGTCAATTTCCCCGATGTTTTTCCGCTGCACATTGCCATCCACTTCCCTTTCGAGGCTGGCTTGAATGGAAATCTCGTCCCCATTTTGCCTTGACCCGCTGTAAATGAGGTCAATTTTGGACTGCGACGGGATTTCGTCGAAGCCCAGGCGGCGCACCTTGTCGTCTATGGCAGCGGCGGCGTCCGACGCTTTTTTGCCATTGATGAGCAAGCCGGAAAATCGCTTGCCGATTTCCAGCAGCTTGTTTTTGTCGGCAAGCAGTTTCTCTTTGCAACCGCCATAAGTGGTAATAAATGCCTGCACCTCCGGGGAATCTTTCATGCCTTCGAACACGGCGATTATGTCCTCGTCCAGAGAGCGGATAAGCCCGTCAATTTCGCTTATCGTGCCGCTGAGGTTGGTGTTTAAACTTGTGAGCAAGCCCACATTCGTAAGCGCAGATGCGGCTCTTTCGTTTTCGGAATATCCGTTCGCAAGCTGCTTTACTTTCTCAATGGGCGCCTCGACTATCTCCGTGATTTTTTGAATGTTAGCCTCGGTCAAATTTCTTGCGGCGGTCGGCAGATTAGACAAAAGCGTTTCGATTTCCCGGATGCAGGCGGGCGCCTGCAATTGATTTTTCAGCCAATTCTTGATGTCTTTTCCTTTGGCGAGCATCAGTTGGTTCATCTCTTGGGAAAGTGCTCCGATTTCGTTCAGGCTTTGCAGGTCTTGTTCCGACAAGCTGGTTTGCCAGCGGGGCACGAAATACACGTCCGGCTCCAATTCGTCAAAATCATCGGACAATTTGATAGCCCTCGTCGAGCCGCCCTTGCGAGGACGCAGGGAGCCGGAAAGCAGAAATTTTATCTTATCGGTAGGAATGCCTTCGGCAATTTGGCTGGAGAGGTCGGCTATTTTCAAGGAAAACTCATTGATAATGAATTCATCCCGAAAGGGGATGTCCCCCGTTCCGGCAGAGCGCCTTTGAGTGCGGGTGTAGGTTTGGTCATATTTGGCGGAGAAATCATTGTACATCGCCCTCCACTCCATGTTCACCTCCACTTCTTCCAAAAAAGGAACAACCAAATCTGCAAGTTGAGCCAACCCTTCGAAATCCGGTGCGGAAGGATTGGTGTTGAACCGCTCCATGATTTCAACCTGGTTGCGAAGCAGCATTTTCAACTGTTCGATTTGCGCCAGCAGCGCTGGGTCGCCCGTTCCCGCCATGTCCCGAATCGCTGCGCCAATGGCTTTTTTATCCAACTGAACCAACAATTGGGCATTGATTTCCGAGATGCTTGAATTGCGAATGACAGCTTTCGAATTGGTTGAATCCTTCGTGTACAAGTCCAAATCATAGAGTTTGAAGACTTGGTTGGAGGTGACCTGGCTTTGCAGGAAATTGCCGGGCGCCAGAATTACAAAGCAGAAAAGGACGTGGAAAATGCGGTTCATCGTGTATTTGATTTTTGAATTGACCGGGAGAAAATGGTAAGTAGTTCGGCTGATTTATTCGATACTTTCGGTTGGTTCGGGTTC
>CAZHLB010001016.1:0-2554 GCA_964533005.1 uncultured Saprospiraceae bacterium | reverse complement strand
AATTAAAAAACCACCTGTCAGCTTTAGGCTCGACACTTTACTTTCAGCCAAAAAACCTAATGAAACATTGTTAAGCTAATTTGAGCGTCTGCTTAATTTTTCAACTGCCCGATAATTCCCATCAAATCAAGCTCTTGCCAGCTTCGCTTGATTTTGCCGTCTTCCATTTCATAGATGACGATGCCGGTGCTGGTGAAATGCTTGCCGGTGGCTGGAATGCCAAAAGCATCGCCAAAGTGCGTGGCGGAAACCTCGTATCGAATAGCAGCGTGCGTGGCATCTGCGAAGAGGTGAGTGATGGTAAACTTCGCATCGGGAAAGGCTTTTCGATAATATTGGACGAGTTGGTACATGCCCTCAAGTCCTTCGGTTTGGTCGGGGCGCAAAGGGTTGCCGTCGTTCCAATCGGGGTGAAAAACGAGGGGTATCAATTCTTCATTTCGGTTGTGGTTCCAGCCTTCTTCAAACCAAAGACGGAGGGTTTTTTCATTTTTTTTTGCCATGCGCCCGGAAACGCACTGAGAAAGAATAAAAGCAAGTGGCAGCAGCAGCAGGAGGACGGAATGACTTTTCATTGGCGAGGTAGTTTTTGATGAAAAGCTTTTTGGTGAAAACTTCCGAAAGTTAAAAAAAAGCAGCGCAAAGGCATTGTAGCCAGTGGCTTCAGTGTCGAAAAATTTGTTGCGAAAAAATCTTCCTGCCTTGCCGCAGGGTCAATGTGTAGCAAGCTCTTGGCAAATGAGCCGTCTCGAAACGAGTGAGTTGTTCGCTCAACATGCTTTTCAAAACGACCTTTCCGGCTGCGTCTGACAATTCCAACTCCATTCCAAGCCGCTCGCATTTCACCATTAAAAAATCAGAAAACGGGTTGTTCACGCTCACCCCAAAATCCCCGGCAGGCTCCGCCGCCGCACTTGGATTTTGCGTCCACTGCCCGACGTGAAACGCCAGCAATTTTTGCGGCAGCGCCGAAAAACGCTCCGAGCAGATGTAGCCGTAGGTCTCGTTGCGAAAGCAAATCCCTTCCACCTGGCTGTTCGAAATGGCGCTGCCGAGCGAGATTTTTCGCTTGTTTGCTTTGAAAAATTGCGAGCCGGGAAAGTCGAAAAGCAGCCACAAAAAGGTCTCGCTCGTGGCAGTGTTGTAGCCAAGCAAGATGGCTTTGCCGTCGGGACTGACGTCGGCGGCGGTGATTTGACCTTGCACAAAAAGCGAGTCCCGCAATTGCGCCACGTGCTCGCCGGGCGTGGTGGACAGGACGTAATGGCGTGTTTTGAAGTTCAGCCAGTTTTTGGAAAAGAGATGGAGGCTGTCTTGCCAGAAGAAAAAAGCCTCGCAGTCGAAGTCGTTGGCGTTTGGCGCAGCGATGAAATCGGTCTGGTCGCTGAACGAAAACTCAATGATTTCGGGCGTCGGCGACCCGGCTAACAGGTCTGCTTTTTTATATTTCAGGATGCGTAGGTCAGTGCGGTTGCCATCATTGTTTCCGAAGTCGCCGATGTAAAAATGCTGGTCGTCCTGCGCCAAATCTTCCCAGTCGAGGTTGTCCACGCCGGGCAGGGTAATGGTTTGCAGCAGGTCACCGTCGAGGGAGTCAAGGATGAAAAGTTTGTCGGCAGCGCCGCCATCCTCGTGTGTCCAGAGGTTGTCGTTGAAAAAAAGCAAGCCGGAGCATTCGTCCAATTCCGCCGGGAGCAGGGAGAGTTGGATGGGGCTGAACGAGGTGGCAGGGTAGGTGCAGGAGCCATCGTTTTCGGAAGCTAAGTTGTTGAAATTCAAAGCTTGCGGGTCGGTGCAGCCGGGTTGGGCGAAGCAGGTTTTTCCAAAATGACAAGAGAAAAGGAAGGTGGAAAAGAGAAGTGGAAGAATTCTCATTGGGATGTTTTTGGGGCAAATTAAACGCTCCTCATCGAGATAATTCAGCCACAAGTTGACGCAGCAAGTCTGGCTTGGAGTCCTGGCATTACAAAACCATGAAATCCGCAACGAGGTCAGGCTGCCGTTTCTACCACATCACTTTCATTTACTCGAATTTTTTCATCTCCTCGATGATGGAAATTGCCTTGAAATAAGAGGTTGCGTTCATGGCTTAAACGGTTACGAGTTCTCTTGCAGGCGACTTTTTGGCGTGGGCTTTTTGGCACTGCTCCCAGGTTTCAGTGATGTAGCCGACAACGGTGCGGAGGTTGTCAGTCGTCAAAAAATCAGGCATCCCGTCGAGGACTTCCCGGATAACCTGGCGGGGCGGCATTTCCGGGTTCGCAGCAAACAACTCTTCCGTTTTTTCAATTACGTAGCGTTTTTGAGAGCGGAAGTATTTGGAATTAGTAGGCATTCGTTTGGCTATCACTTCAAAGAAATACTGCTCTTCCTCTGAAAACAGGTGCTTAGTCTCTGGCGAGTAAACCAGCGTTTTCGATTTATTTTCTGAAAAAATACTGCTCTGTTTCATGTCAGAATGATTTGAGAATTGGCTCATGTGGCGTGGCGTCTGAGTGAATCACCTGTCTGCAAGTCTGCAAGTCGCCTTGTCATTCTCGAAGAGAACCTCCAC
>CAZHLB010001015.1:0-2556 GCA_964533005.1 uncultured Saprospiraceae bacterium | reverse complement strand
CATCCGCAAAGAATTGCCCCAAAGACCCACGCCAACCCTTCGTCCAATGCCAATCCGAAATATCGAATCCTACCTCATCACCCCCGTCGGCAACGACCCGGAAGGTCGCCCAACCTTCGAGACCATCGGCAAGGGCGGCTCTTCCGAAGCGGCAGAAAACTCCGCTGCGGCTGGTGCGTCTGGCTCCCCTTCAGGGGTCGGGGGTGGGGCGGGTGGCGTCTATTGGACGGAGCGAACTTTCACCCTCAAACTCGAAAACCACGAAGCACAACTCCTTTGGAATCAACTCGAAACGGGCAAATTAGCGATGAGCTTCGGCTACGCATTTTACGCCGACCTCGTCCCCGGTCAACTGGTTGACATTGACCTAAGCGGCACGGTCAGCGCCGAGGACAAGCAGGAATTTGACGAAGAAAAATTTCTCCAAACCGAAGACACCACCGCCGTCACCCAACTCGTGAAAGGTGCTGCTTTCCCCATTCACATTGACCTGCAACGCTATCCCCATGCCATGAAAAAAGTGGACATCAACGAAGAAATGCCGCCCGCCTACGCTGCCCTCGAAGTCAAATGTTACGACTTCGCCGACGAGCTTCGACCTGATTTGAGCATCAAATCCGTCGAGGTGGAAGCGACGGCGGTGAACGGGCGGCAGGTCAGTCAAACCACCAAGTTCGTGCGGGGGCAACCCGACTTGCACACCCGGCACATTCGATTTCCCTACGCCGTGCGCTTCGACAAGCCAATGCGCTACCGGGTGACCGAATTCACCAACGAAGGCAGCCGCACCGCCGGCGCCTGGCAACCCTTCGAGACCTGTGCCGGACTGCTCGACGTGACGACGCCGCTGGCGCAAAACCTGATTGAAAAGAAAACCGTCGAGGTGGAAATTGACCCTGCCAGTTTTGAAGGAGGGGTGCGCCGGGCAGTGTTTTCGGTAGATTATTTTATCAACGAAAAGCCTGTCCGTCAGCAACTTGAGTTCCTGCCGGGCGATGCTGCGCCGCTGCAAACTTTGAGTTTTCGGTTTTCCAAAAACCAGCCGGTGAAGTGGCGGGTGGAGTGGGAAATGGAGGATGGGAAGCGGGTTTCGGGCGTCGCCTTGCCCTTGCGAGATGAGTATTATTTTATCAAGAAATAGGCGCTCTAAAGTTCCCTCAAGTTAGGAGGTAACTTCAAGTTACCTCCTAACTTAAACGCAACCCAACTTGGGATAACCATGAAAATCAATCCTACATCCATCCTCATTTTGGCGCTCATCCTGCTCCAATCCTGCGACCTGGAACAGGTTGACCCCGTCACCAACAACCCCGGCGGCGGCGGCTCAAAATGCGACCCCACCTCCGACACCATCACCTTCCAAACCACCTTCGGCGGCGGCACTTTGGACAGCGCAACAGCCGTAGCCCTTTCGCCTGACACCAGCATTTTCATCACCGGTTTCACCAAAAAGCAAGGCGAAGACCTGCTTGTTTACCAGACCAATCTTTGCCAGGATACCCTCGGCTACCGTAGCCTCGGAGGCGGCACGAACAAGTACATCGGCAGTGCCATCGTGCCTTCCGGCGACGGCGGCTACGTGGTAGCCGGGACGAAATTTTCCTTCATCGGCGACGCCAGCTACGTGACCAAGCTGAACAGCCAGGGCATTTCTTCCAGCGTCTGGACGCAAACTGCCGAAAAGGGAATTCACATCAACGACGTGGTTCGCATGGCAAACGGAGACTATCTGGTGGGCGGCGGCATCATAATCGAAGGCTCTTTTGGCGACCAAAGCGACGCTTACCTGGTGGTTCTCGGCAGCAATTTGGCGGTGAAAAAAGCCATCCAATTTCCTGGCAACAGCTTCGGCGACGAAGTTTTTGACGTGCTGGAATTAGACAACGGCGAGGTAGTTGGAGTCGGCAGCGCCTGGATTGGCTTTGGCAACCGCATCAAATTCGTCCGGGCAAATCCGTCCTCCGGGAATATTCTCGAAGATAAAACGCTGACTTACAAAGGCATCGGCGGCGACAACAACGTGAACGGCGACGCCGCCCTGAAAACTTCGGACGGAAACATCGCTGTCGCCGGGCACTACCAACTGATTTTTGGCTCCGACCCGACCACGACTTTCCTGATGAAAATCAACCCGACTGGTTCTGTTTTTTGGGAAAACGAATACGGCGACGTTTCGCAAAACATCGTCGGCGACCACGAACCGGCGGCGGTGATTGAGACTTCCGACGGCGGTTTTCTCATCGCCGGAAATCACAAGCTGGACGGCGTGTCCGATATTTTTCTGCTGAAAACGGACGCCAACGGCGACTACGAATGGGATAAATCCTACGGCGGCAGCGGCAAGGACGTCGCCAACGACGTGGTGGAAATGCCGGACGGCGGATTTTTGATAGTTGGCTACACGGAAAGTTTCAACACGACAGGCGAAACCGGGAAGATCTATTTGCTGAAAACAGATGCATCTGGCGTAGTCAAATAATTCAAATTGCCTCGTCCCGTAGGGACGGCATGTTTGTAGAAACCCGCACCGGCATTGGATTTTCGTTCCGTAGGAAC